>NZ_JBEYTW010000081.1:0-41336 GCF_040643275.1 Spirillospora sp. NPDC047418 | reverse complement strand
CAGGGCGCTCCGCCGGCCCCGGCGCGGCCGCCCCCCCCAGCCCCCCTCCCCCCCACCTTTACTCCCGCCGTGTGTTCAAATACGCCCCCCACAAAAACAACAACACGCCGCAGATCAACGCACCCGGTGAACCCTGGTGGACAGCCGCACTCGCCCACCCGATCGGCCGCTCCCCAGCCGACGCCTGGACCTCTTCATAGGGCACCGCGAAATCCGCGGCTACTCCCACTGGGTGTGATCGAGCGGGCGACGAGCCACTTCGTCGGACGTGCCGGCCCGTGCTTCACCGTCTTGGAGGCCAACGAGGTCATCTCAGCAATCCGTGGAAACACCCGCTCCATCGCAGTAGCCGAACGAATCGGCCACCGCCCCAGCCCTCATCTACGGCCAACAAAAACCCACCTCTTGACGCCGTCCCACGGCCCAAGGCGACAGCCGCCGCTCCAAAACACAGCTCGAACGAGCTATATCCAGCGAGGCTTTCCATCTCGTACGCTGGCCGACCATGGCAATCTTTCTCCTCGGCGACCCCACACCCCCGCCCAAAGGGTGGGTCAAGGGGCTCTCCGACAATCCTGCCGCCCCCGATGACGTTGTTCTGCGGCTGTTGTCCATCGGTGCCATCGCCTTCTACACCAGGAAGGAATGGAGCGGAAAAGTCAGCGAAGCGGCGTTACATCACGCCGACCCCACGGTCCGGCGCAACTTTGCGGCTCACGGCGGGGACCAGCGGTTCCAGCTCGTCAGGGATCCGGATATGACGGTTCGCCGGTCGCTCGTAAGCTGCTGGATATACGGGAGACGACTGCCGGAGGAGGTCTTGGAGATCCTTGCGGACGACCCGGACGATGGCGTCCGATGTGAGGTCGTGTTCCACGCGAACGTGCCGCGGCAGACCCTGATCAAGCTCCTGTCAGATCCCATGGACGATATCCGAGGTGAGGCCCAAGAACGCCTGGCGAAAGCGCTTGGGGGCCCACCCGGCGGCTGGGTACCGATGACCGGTGAGGAAGCTGACGTGCTGGTCACATCCGAGGACGCCGCAGAGCGAAAAGAAGTGGCCCAGAATCCGCTGCTGCCCGCCGACGCGGTGCGGAAGTTGGCGCGCGATCCGGAGCCCGGGGTGCGGCTGGCGGCGTCGTCCCATCCGGCGCTCACGGAGGACGAACGCGCAGCGATCGACATAGAGATCGACCCGGCGATCAGGCACCGTCTGCCCGCGTGGACGCTGCTGCTCCCGCTCGATCCCGCCGAGTTGCGCCGCCATGCGACGTCCGCGCACGTGTTGATCCGGCGCGGGCTGGCCAGACGCAAGGACCTGCCGGAGGACGTGAAGGCGCGGCTCGCCGCCGACGAGGACTTCGCGGTGCGTTTGCTCTTCGCCGAGAACAACGACGACGCGCCCGTCGAACTGCTCTTGGAGATCTGGCGCGAGTGGGAAGGGCTGTCGCAGTGGGACATCAGGGCCCGCATCCCGCACGCAGGACTGCGTCGGTTCGCCGACGATCCGCACCCCCGGATGCGGGCGCTGGCCTTGGACGATCCGCAGACACCGGCGGAACTCGTCGACAAGCTGAGCCGCGACGAAGAGCCGTGGGTGCGGTGGTGTGCCTTGCACGATGCTCGGCTCACACCCGAACGGGTCGTCGAGCTGCTCGAAGACGACAATCCGAATCTGCACCGAGATGCGGCGGCCGACCCCAGACTGCCGCTGTCGCTTCTGCTGAAGTCGTTGGAGGAGACACGACTGGCACCTGCAGCCGCGCGCAATCCGTCACTTCCCGCGCACGTCATGCACGAGTTGCTAGACCGAGCAGGGGTAATCGGTCGGCCCGACAGCTGAACCAACTCCTCCCCGACCAGCCTCCAGTTCTGTGAATCAGCATGGGTGACAGGCCCGAGGTACCGCTCAGGGCGCTCCAGGAGACACCTCGTGGGCGGACGACATCCGGGCTCCTAGCTGCGGCGATACCCCGCGTCGATATGAGGCGCCCCACGTGCTGTGCTAGTACAGTGTACTAGCGTGCTGATCATGTGAGGGAGTCGCTGTGAAGGGTCCGCTGGGCTTCACTTGGGATCACGAGGTCATCTCCGATTCGCTCGACGCGATCCCGGCGCACTCGATCGAGCGAGCCGTGTGGCGGTACCGCAGGGCACTGCCCGAGTTCGTGTGGGACGCCGCACAACTCGAGGGCAACCCGTTCACCTATCCAGAAGTACAGACGCTCATGGAAGGCGTGACGGTCGGAGGACGCAAGGTCAGCGACGAACAACAGGTCCTGGCTCTGGCGGACTCCTCCCGAGAACTCCTGGATCTCGTCACCACCGGCGACTTCGTCCTGAACAAGGCAACCTCAGACCGTCTACACGCGATCATCGCTCGCGGCGAGGCACTGGAGTCCGGCACGTTCCGGGGGGAGGGAACGGTCATGCTGACTCCGGGCGTCAGTCTTGGCGAACACGGCCGGTATCTGCCCCCGGAGACCGAGCCTGGTGGAGGCAACCTGCGCACGCTCCACGCCGAGGGGGTGGCCTGGCTTACGGAAGAACTCACAGATGTGACCGAACAGGCCCTGGCCTACTTCCTCTTCGCTGCTCTCCAGCAGTTCTACTTCGATGGGAACAAGCGGACCGGGCGAGCGATGATGAACGGTCGTCTGATGATGCACGGCATCGATGCGATCAGTGTTCCGGCGGCGCGGCGGCAGGAATTCAACTCGGAGATGGTCCACTTCTATCTGGAACGTGACGCGACTCGGATGCTCGCCTTCCTCCTGTCGTGCCATCCCGAGAACGCCGGATACTGAGATGCCGCCCGGCGGGCGCCGCAGGGACGTCGACGGCCGACCCGTCGACAGTCTCGGCCGACACAGGTATCCCATCGCCGTCGACAGTGAGCGGGAGTATCTCCCGGCGATGGAACGCGCCCAGCGGGAGCGGGTGACGATGCAGTGGGTAGTGCAGTCCCTCGCCCGCGCGTATGGAGCGGGGCTGGTGGACTTGGGACCACCTGCGTCAGGGCCGCCCGGTCGAGCAGGCCGGCCGTTCGCCCAGACCCGCCAGTTCTGGCTGCACCGAGAGACCGAGTACGCCGCTGCGAAGCGCCGCGCGTCCGACCACGATGGCGTGGGGTTCAGCACAGCTGTACGGCAACTGATGCGGGCCTACGGCGAGGGTCTTATCGACCTGCACGTCCTCGTAGTGGACAAACGCCCTGAGCGGTCCGCTTGAGGATGTTGGCTCTATTTCGCAGGTAGCGTTGTTCTACTTGGTTTGCGGTCAGGTCGGCCGCCTGGCGGTAGAGGGCGGCTGGGTGTGTGGTGTCGCCGGTCAGCTGGAGCAGGTGGGCGCCGACGGTGTGCTTGCGTTGCTTGGTGAGCGGGGGTGCTGGTCCGGGCGATGACGCTGGTTGAGGGACGTCGCCCGCAGTAATCCGTTTTGTGTGGCATCACGGCCCTGTCAGCATGAAGCCCATGCGTAACCCTCTTGACACGCTGGACTGGCCGATTTCCACCGACCGACTGCTGCTGCGCCGTGCTACCCCCGACGACCTGGACGCGACCTGGACCTTCCGGCGACTGCCGGAGACTCACGAATGGGTCCTGGCCGCACCGGCGACGTACGACGACTACCGCGAGCGTTTTCTCCGCGAGGACCGGCTCGCGGACCTGCTCCTCGTCGAGCTGAACGGCCGGGTGATCGGCGATCTGATGCTGCAGGTCCAGGACGCTTGGGCTCAGGAGGAGGTCGCCGACCAGGCGAAGGGCGTCCAAGGAGAGCTCGGGTGGACGTTGGACCCCGCCTACGGCGGCAAGGGCTACGCCACCGAAGCGGTACGCGCCCTCATCGACATCTCCTTCGGGAGTCTCGGCCTGCGCCGTCTGCACGCGGACTGTTTCTACGACAACGAACCTTCGTGGCGGCTGATGGAGCGGGTTGGGATGCGCCGCGAACAGCACACGGTGCGAGACTCTCTCCACCGCACCAAGGGATGGCTCGACGGTCTCACCTACGCGCTCCTGGCCGAGGAATGGCCTGCTCCCAAGTGACGGACCTCCCGCTGTCCGGTCTCAGCAGAGTCGGCACAGTCTCACCGGCCTGACGCACCGCGGGCCGGGCGGCAACGCCCGGCCCTTGCCGCGGTTCTCTTGCGGCGCCAGCGGACGACGCCAGTGGCGTAGGTCAGGTTCTGGCGCGGCAACGGCGGCACCGAGTCATCTACTGCTCCTCTCGGCCACCTCAGACTGGGCACTCCTTGAGCCGGTCAAGCAGTGCACTCCATCCCGCCCGGCTCAGGACGAGGCGCGGCCCATCTGGGTCGGTCGAATCACGAACACCGACCACACCATCCCGCCCCAATGGCAGAGGCGCGCACTCCACGCACGTCTCGGGGTAGCTGCCACTGTGACTGCTCTTCCGCCAGTGAGTCACCTGCTGGTCCTCTCAGCCGTGCCGGGTTGCAGGTCCCGGACGGCCTGTTCAATCCGTTCGCGAGTCTCAGTCGGGGGGAGAGCGACCCTGCTCAGTTCCGCTTGGATCGCTCGGTAGGCCGAGACACCTTCATCCTCATCGAGGAAGATCCGTCGCATGAAGCCGTCCACGACCACGATCGGGAAGTTCCCTGATTCAACGTGCAGGATGGTGAAGGATCCGTCAACACCAGGGTTCGTGGTGGCGGTGAACGGGAGAATCCGAACATCGATGTTCGGCCACTCGGTGAGTTCGAGCAGGTACCGGAGCTGCGCAAGCATCACCCCTCTGCCGCCCATCCATTGACGGACCGACGCCTCGCCGATCACGGCATTGATCGCCAGCGGATCAGCCCTCGTCAGCGCCTCCTTGCGCGCCATGCGGTACGCCACGAGTTGGTCGATGTTGCCAGAACTGCCACTGGGAACGGACGTCATGACGGCGTGTGCGTACGCCGGGGTCTGGAGGAGGCCGGGGATGAGGTCGGTGTGGTACGTGAAGAGCTCCGAGGAGTCCTGTTCAAGCATCACGTATTCGCCGTAGTTCGGACCTTTACCTGGGAGTTTGTGTCGGCGGATCCAGTCGCGGGAGGGGCCGCCGGTGGCGAGGCCGATCAGTGCGGTTCTGAGGTCGTCGTCCTCCTCGAAGCCGTACATCATCAGGATGTAGTTGATCTCGTGGACGCGGGCCACGATCTGGGCGTTCTCCATCCGGCTGAGGGCGGATTTGGAGATCTTGAGGAAGGCCGCGGCCTCGTCGAGGGTGAGGCCGCGGTCTTCGCGGATCTTGCGTAGCTGGACGCCGAGTCGCCTGCGGCGAACGGTTGGGGGTCGTGTCGCCATGGCACTGATTGTCACTGAAGAAACACAGTCTGTCATGCATCTTTTCAAAAACGGGAAATCCCGCTTTCCGCATGTCCCGCTGGGCCGCCCTCCCCCTCTCCATGAAGCGGTTGTGGCGCTCTCACCTGGGCATTCATGCTTGCGGGCGTCGTTTACCGAAGGGAGTGAGGCATGACGCCGTGTGAGGCGGAAGAGCCCGGAGACATGCGGTTGCTCGGGACGATCACGATGCCCGGCGTGCCGAGGTCCGCGCAGGTCGCGCGGGCCTTCGTGAGCGTGGTCGCGACGCATGTGGACGACGAGGCGCTGTCCGACGTCGTCCTCTGCGTGGACGAGCTGGTCGCCAACGCGTGCGAGCACACCGTGTCCGGCACAGGCGGGCAGGTCACCGTCGTGGTGAGCGCCCGCGAGGACGTGCTGCGCGTGACCGTCCTCGACCAGGGCGGTGCTCAGAAGCAGCCGCGCGTCCGCACCGATCCGTTCGCGGAGGACGGCCGTGGGCTGTTCCTCGTCGATGCGCTCTCCAAAAGCTGGGGATCGCATCCATCGTTGAACGGCACCGCCGTATGGGCGGAGTTCCTCGCGGTGCCGGCCGAGAACGTCAGCGGTGGGTGATGTCGGCGAGGACGTTCTTCCGTCCCCAAGCGCCGAGCGGGGCCAGGGCCTCGTTGAGCGAGACGCCGCGCGGTGTCAGCGAGTACTCGACGCGGGGCGGAACCTCGTCGTACGCCTCGCGGTGGACGATCCCGTCCTGCTCAAGCTCGCGCAGTTGGGCGGCGAGCACCTTCTCGGTCACACCGGGCAGTTCCCTGCGCAGCTCGCCGAAGCGGTGGGGCCGCTCGTCCAGCGCCCAGAGGATCAGCCCCTTCCACTTGCCGCTGATCACGTCCATCGCGGCGTCGATCCCGCAGATGTACGACCCCGGTCGCTGTGCCGTCCGCATCGTTCCGCCCCCTGACCTCGTCACTGAGGCCAGGGTAACCACGCACTTCGAAGTGCGTACTTGATCATCCGCGTGGCCGGGGCCGAGCCTGGACGGCATGGGACATGACTCTGAGCAGATCAGCGTGCTCGGCCTCGGCGCGATGGGCAGTGCGATCGTTCGCGCGTGGCTGGCCGCCGGATACGAGACCACCGTGTGGAACCGGACGGCGAGCCGCGCCGAGCCGCTCGTCGCCAAGGGCGCGAACGCGGCGGCGACGGCCGCCGAGGCGGTCGCCGCGAGCGGGCTTGTGATCGTCTGCCTGCTCGATGACGCGTCGGTCGGGGAAGCTCTCGCGGACGCCGATCTGGTGGGCAAGGACCTGGTCAACATCACCACCGGGACGCCTGGCGAGGCCCGTGATCGCGCAGGATGGGCGGTCGAACGCGGGGCCCGGTACCTGGACGGCGGGATCATGGCCGTGCCGCCGGTGATCGGCGTCCCCGACTCGGGCGCCTACGTCTTCTACAGCGGGTCGGCGGAGCTGTTCGCTGACCGGCGCGAGGCGCTGGGCGTCCCGGCGGGCGCCAGGTATGTCGGGGAGGACGCCGGTTCGGCGGCCCTGCACGACGTGGCGCTGCTGAGCGCGATGACCGGCATGTTCGCCGGGATGGCGCACGCGTTCGCCCTGACGCGCGGGACGTCCCCGAAGGAGTTCGCGCCGCTGCTCATCGAATGGCTCACCGCCATGGCCGGCGCGGCCAGCGGGATGGCGGCGCACCTGGAGACGGGCGACTACACCTTGGGCGTGACGTCCAACCTCGCGATGATGGTGCAGGGCAACAGGACACTGCTGCGCACGGCGGAGGAGGTAAGCGTCAGCCCCGAACTCCTCGCTCCGTTCATGGCCCTGATGGAACGCCGCCTCACAGACGGCCACGGCGACGAGGGCACCACCGGCGTAGTCGACCTGCTCATCGAATAGGGGCGAGGGGCAGGGGTGTCTATGCGGTGGGCGTCCAAAAGCGGAGTTTGCCGCCGCGCTCGTCCTCAAGCACACCGCCGTTGGCCTCGATCACCTTGCGGGACGCGACATTGTCCACGTCGCAGGTGATCAGCGCTTGCTCGATGCCGAGCGAGCGCGCGACGGGGAGTGCCTCCTTGAGCATGTAGGTGGCATGACCGCGGCGGCGGGCGGACTTGCGGACGTCGTAGCCGATGTGACCGCCGATTTCACGGAGGAAGTCATTGAGCCGATGGCGGATCGCGATGCGGCCAAGGTATTCCTCGCCTTCGACCAGCCAAAGGGTCGTGGCCATCACGAAGCCCTCGCGGCGAGGGGTCCACTGCTCATCGAGCAGCATTTTCACGTAGCGGGCGAAGACTTCGGGGGCGCGCCAAGTGCCGCCGAATTCGCGGAGTTCCCGCGCGACCAGGCTGTTGTCACCGGCGTCCGCTCGGCCTTCAGCACGGAACTCCTCCATCGCGTCCAGGAAGGACCCATGGACGGCGATGGTCGGTAGCACGAGCGCGGGCATGCCCCAATCTGTAGCGCGAAGGGCGCCCGAGCAGCAACGCAATATCCGCAGGCACAGCGACCTGGGGGCTGCGTCAAAGCTCGGGCGTCGGTTAGCCTGCGTGGCTGTAATTCAGGTGGCCGGGTGGGATGGGTGTCACCGGCGTGGTCGACCTGCTGCTCCGCGAAAGGTATGGGCGCCTCAGGAAAGGGACGACGATGATCGTGAGACCGGCCGAACCCACCGATCTGCCGACGCTCGCGCCGCTGTGGCGGGCGGCCTGGCTCGACGGCCACGACGGTCACGTCCCCGCCGAACTGATGGACGCTCGCGGCCCCGACCACTTCGCCGTCCACGCCCAGAAGTACATCGGCTCCACTCTCGTCGCCACCGAGGAGGACGGCCGGATCCTCGGACTGATCATCCTCGGTGACGACGACGGCGAGGTGATCCAGCTGGCCGTCGACGGCTCCGCCCGGGGGAAAGGCGTCGGCGGCACGCTGCTGCGCAGCGCGGAGGAACGGTTCCGGGGACGGCATCGCGAAGCATGGCTCGCGGTCGTCCCCGGCAACACCCGGGCCCGGCGCATGTACGAGTTCCACGGCTGGCGCGACACCGGCCCGATCACCTACCGGGCTCCTACCGCGACCGGCACGGTCGACGTCCCCGTCCACCGCTACGTCAAGGACCTGGCCGCATGATGGCTCCCGGGGGACCGGGCGATCGCTCGAGTCGAGAATGCGATCGCCCGGCCGCCCGTGGCGGGACGCGCCGGGGCGCGGCGGTCAGAGTCAGAGTTCCTTGAGGAAGCCGGAGTCGACCGCGTAGTCGGCGCCGGTGGTGCTCGCCGCGCGGGGGGACGCCAGGTGGACGATCACGTCCGCGACCTCCTGCGGGTCGGCGAGGCGGCCGGTCGTGAGGGCCATCATCTCGGCAGCGCCGCCGTCCAGCACCGCGGCGCGGTCGGAGCCGGTCGCGCCGGCGATGACGTCGGCGGCGCCGCCCTCGTCCGTCCACCACGGGGTCAGGACCGGGCCCGGCGAGACCGCGTTGACCCGGATGCCCTGCGGCGCGTACTCCTCCGACAGCCCCAGCGTCAGGTTGGCCAGCGACGCCTTCGCCGCGTTGTAGTCGTAGTTCATCGGCCCGGGGCGCCGCCCGTTCCCCGACGAGACGTTCACGATCGACGCCGCGTCACTGCGCAGCAGGTGCGGGATCGCCGCCCGCACTGCCCGCACCACCGCGAACAGGTTGAACTCGAACATGTCGCGCCAGTCGTCGTCCGACGGGGTGAGGAAGCCGAACCGGGGCAGCGTTGCCCCGGGCGGCGGGCCGCCCGCGTTGTTGACCAGGACGTCGAGGCCGCCGAACGCCTCCACCGCCCGCTCCACGGCCATCGCCGGGGCGGACGGGTCCATGAGGTCGGCCGCCACGTGCAGCAGGTTCGGCCCGGCGAGCGCGTCCAGTTCCGGCCCCGCCTTGCGCGACACCGCCGCGACGCGGGCGCCCTCGTCCAGCAGCGTCCGCGTGACCGCCAGCCCGATGCCCTTCGACGCCCCGGTGACCACCGCAACGCCTCCGGCAAGCCGCAGATCCATGGGTTTCCTTCCAGAGAGCGAGCACGCCCGTTCGGACATGCGCCCCCTGAACCCCGAGACGGTCAGGCGCGTTGCAGTGCGCGAAGCTCAGGACGGTTCGTTCTCCGCGGCGAGCTCGAGCCCCGCATCCTTCGCCTCCGCGACGGCACGCTGGAGCCCGGCCAGCGGAGTGTCCGCGGAGAGCCGGTCGATCTCGGCGACGGCCAGGTCGTCCTGCGCGGTGCGCGCGAGCAGTTCCCGGACGTCGGCCTCGATCTCCTCGATCTCCTTGAACGCCTCCCACTCGAGGTACTGGGCGTCCGCGGCCTTCGCCCGGTCTGCGTAGCGCTCCAGCGCGGCGACGCGCCGCTGGATCGCCTCGGCCGGCATCTCCAGTGCGCGGCGCTGCGGCTCAAGCACCTCGGTCAGCCCCGCGTGCTTGGACCGCACCTTCTCGATCTGCCGCTTGACGCGGGTCAGCTCCGCGCACGTCCGCGCGATCTCCCACTCCTGCCGGGGCAACGTCACCGCGTTGGCGACGTCGTCCAGGAGGCCCGCCCGGCCGATGTCGGAATCCGAGATCGTCGCGATGGCGGCCCGCGTGCGCTCGATGTATCCCAGCGACTCCTCGTCGAAGTCGTCCGCCAGGTAGTACCTGCCGTGGTACCTGCGTGCCAGGCGGTACGGGTTCTCCCTCCTGAGCTGCACGAACCCGGTCACCCCGGCCAGGATCCCAAGAGTGCCCGCCACGGCCAGGAACACCTCGTGGCCGGCGAACCACGCGGCGACCAGCCCGGCCTGGAGTACCGCCCCTACCGCGAATCCGGCCCACTTCCCCGCAATCGTCAGGAGGGGCAGCGGAACCAACCCGAATGCCGCGCCGGCGAAAACCGCCAAGGCCGCGTTGGCCGTCACGCCGTGTTCCAAGGGCGGCTTGGCCGGTGCCGCCGCAGAGGCCGCGGTCAATACCTCCGGGGAGGACGCCAGGATCTCTCGTTCCTTCTCCGGCAACTCGGGATCCAGCACGGGACGAAACTCGCGGTGCCCGTCATCGTGGTCGTCCACGTCCCACCCCGCCCGGCCGCCCGTATCTCGAAGCGCGAGAAATGTCCCGATAGTACTCGAATACCGGTCGCCCGGACCGCCGCTGACCGATTCCGGGCCGGCCACCCTCCAAGCCGAAGCCACGGCCCACACCCGGCTGACCGCGCTGTTGGAGGAGCAGCGACGCGCGCTCGGCCTGTCGGCTGAGGCGGTCGAGCGGCGGGTGGCCGCGCTGGAGCAGGACGCGGACCGGACGAAGGCCGCCAGTACCGCCTACCGCGAGTGGGCTCGCTCTGACCGTCAAGGTTCGCCAAGTGCGTTGATCTGCGGCGTGTTGTTGTTATGAGCGCGTTGAAAACAACAACACGCCGCAGGTCAACGGGGTGGGGCTAGTGGAGGGCGTTGTAGACGGCTGCGGCTACGGCGCCGTAGGCGAGGTGGGGGACGGCGTCCATCGCCCAGTCGGAGGCCGACCACTCGCGGGGGTCGGTCAGGCCCAGCGCGGTCATCGGGGCGCCCGATCCGAGCATCGCGAGGCCGGTCAGCAGGGCGGTCCCGACCGGCTTCGGGATGCGGCGGCTCCCGGCGATCAGGCCGTACACGGCTCCGGCGCCGAGGCCGGTGCCGAGGCCGAGCATCGGGCCGAGACCCGCCTTCCGGTTCTCCGCCGCGTCCCCCTCGCCGAGATCGACGCCGGCGGCGTCCGTCATCATGTCCACGCTCTGCTCGGGCGTGCTGCTCGCCGGACGTCCCCGAACCGCCATGTCGAGGTAGGTCACCACATTGAGGGCTGTGGTCCCGGCGGCGCCGGCCACCATTCCGCGCGTCACTCTGTCCATGCCTTCGCCGTTACCCGCCCAATCCGCGAAACCACCCGAACGCGCCCGTCGGCGCGGATCCGCCGCGGTGGAAGCCCGCAGGGGCCGGACGGCGCCGCGCGGCATAGACGGCCGGGCAGCGGGTAGCCCCTGCGCTGGCCGGGCAGCGCGGCGGACGAGGGAGACCGATGAGGGAGTCGATCCGGCTCGGTCGTATCGCCGGGATCAACGTCGGCCTCAACTACAGCGTGATCGTCATCGTGGTGATCCTGGTGTTCGGGCTGGCCTTCGGCCGGTTCCCCGAGGTGAATCCGGGGTTCCCCACGTGGGCCTACGTCGTGGCGGGCATCGTGAGCGCGCTCCTGCTGCTGGTGTCGCTGCTCGCCCACGAGCTGGCGCACGCGGTCGTCGCGCGGCGCAACGGCATCGAGGTCAGCGGCATCACGCTGTGGCTGCTCGGCGGCGTCGCCGAACTCCGCGGCGAACCGCGCAGCGCGGGCGCGGACCTGCGCATCGCCGCCGTCGGCCCGCTCGCCAGCCTCGTCGTCGGCGGCGTCTTCGCGATCGCGGCCGTCGTGGCCTCGGCCGTCACCGGTCCCGGCCTCGGCGTGGAGACGCTCGCCTACCTGGCCGGCATCAACGGGATCCTCGCCGTGTTCAACCTGGTCCCCGCCGCCCCGCTGGACGGCGGCCGGGTCCTGCGGGCCTTCCTGTGGTGGCGGCGCGGCGACCGGACCGCCGCCGCCGTCATCGCCGCCCGCGCCGGCCGCGTCTTCGGGTTCGTCCTCATCGCGCTCGGCTTCGTCCAGTTCGTCGCCGGGGTCGGTTTCGGCGGGCTGTGGCTGATCCTGATCGGACTCTTCCTCGTCGGTGCCGCGAGCTCCGAGGAGCAGCAGACGCGGGTCAACGCGGCGCTGCACGGCGTCCGCGTGCGGGACGTCATGACGCCCGACCCCGTCGTGGCGGACGCCGCGCGATCGGTGCAGAACCTGATCGACGAGGTCGTCCTCACGCACCGGTTCTCGACATATCCGCTGGTCGAGGACGGGCGGCTGGCGGGCCTGGTGACGCTGAACCGCATCCGGTCCACGGAGCCGCAGGAGCGCTCGACGCTCCGCCTCGCCGACATCGCCTGCCCGCCGGACGAGGTCCCGACCGCGCACCCGGACGACCCGCTGACCGATCTGCTGCCCCGCATGGCCGGCTGCACCGACGGCCGCGCCGTCGTCCTCGGCGCCGGGGGCCAGGTCGTGGGCCTGGTCAGCCCGAGCGACATCAGCCGTGCGATGCAGACCAGCGACTTCCGCGGCAGCCGCCCCTACCCGCCGCCGCGCGGCGCCGACCTGACCATCCCGCACGGGAAGCGGCCCTGGTCGTCCTGACCCCGTCCGGCGGCGGGACGTACGCGGCGCGGGCACCGGTCATGTGTCGCTGGTGACCTGCTCGGAGACCGCCACGGGCTCCAGCGTCGCACGGTGCGCGCCGGCGGCGCGGCGGCCGGCCGGGATCGCGGCGGAGATGGCCGCGGCCAGCAGCGCGACACCGCAGCCGATCAGCAGGCCGACGCGGAAGCCGTTCTCGGACGCGATCTGGTGCCCGCCGACGTCGATGGTCATCTGGGCCAGGACGACGCCGACGACGGCCGCGCCGACCGAGGTGCCGAGCGAGCGCATCAGGGTGTTGAAGCCGTTGGCGGCGGCGGTCTCGCTGAGCGGCACCGAGCTGATGATCAGCGCGGGCATCGCGCCGTAGGCGAGGCCGACCCCGGCGTTGATGATCATCAGGCCGACCATGAGGCCCCACGCCGCGCCCATCAGCGCCAGGGACGCGCCGTATCCGGCGGCCACCACCAGGATGCCGAGGATGAGCGTGAACTTCGGTCCCTGGATGTCGGTGAGCTTCCCGCCGATCGGCGAGACGAGCATCATCACGATGCCGGCGGGCGCCATCCACAGGCCCGCGGCGAGCATCGACTGGCCGAGGCCGTAGCCGGTCGCCTCGGGGTACTGCAGCAGTTGCGGCACGATCAGCATCGAGGCGTACATGCCGACCCCGACGAAGATCGAGGCGAGGTTGGTGAGCAGGACCCGTGGACGGGCCGTGGTGCGCAGGTCGACGATCGGCTGCCGGATGCGGATCTCCCAGAACCCCCAGCCGAGCAGTGCCACGACGGCGGCGGCGAACAGCCCGATCGTCGTGCCGGACGCCCAGCCCCAGTCGGCGCCCTTCGACACCGCGAGCAGCAGGCAGACCAGGCCGATGCCGAGCCCGACCGCGCCGGGCAGGTCGAAGCGCTCGCCCTTGGCCCGCGCCGGGACGTCCGGGATCAGCCGCCAGATCAGCACCGCGACGGCCGCGGCCAGCACGGTGGACGCCCAGAACAGCACCCGCCAGCTCGTGTACTCGGCGACGGCCGCGGCGATCGGCAGGCCGAGGCCGCCGCCGATGCCCATGGACGCGCTGACCACCGCGATCGAGGAGCTGAGCTTCTCCGCGGGCACCACGTCGCGCAGCAGGGCGATGCCGAGCGGCACCATGCCCATCCCCATGCCCTGCAGGCCGCGTCCGACGATCATCGGGACGACCGTGGACGACAGCGCGCACACCACCGACCCCGCGATCAGCGGGACCGCGCAGACCAGCAGCATGGGCCGCTTGCCCACCAGGTCCCCGAGCCGGCCGAAGACCGGCACGCAGACGGCGCCCACCAGCAGCGTCACCGTGATGACCCAAGCCGCGTTGGAGGGCGAGGTGTCCAGGATCTTGGGCAGATCCTGGATGAGCGGCGTGACCAGCGTCTGCATGATCGCCGCCGTGATGCCGGCGAGCGCCAGCGTCACGACCACGCCGCTCGAGCGGGCTGCGGGCTGGGCTGCGTCCATACGCGGACTCCTCGAAGCTTCTCGTCGTCTCCGTCCGGCCGACGACCGGAACCAGATGTGCACGATACACGTAATATGTATCAAGCACATGATGTGCGCAATGCATTCCGCGCGGCAGTGGCGGAGACCACTCTGCGAGGATGGAGGAGGCGGGCCGTCCCCGAAGGAGCGGGCGGCCCCGGCGGGAGGAGGCGCACCGGCGATGGTCAGGCCCACGCACGAGGTCGAGTACGAGCAGATGCTGCTCAGCCGGCACGAGGTCATGCGCCACCGGGCCGGACGCCTGGAGCGCAGCGCCTACGTCCTGCTGAGCCGCATCCGCCTCCAGGGGCCGATGTCCATCGGCGAGTTGAGCGAGGCGTTCGGGCTCGACGCCTCGACCCTCAACCGGCAGACCGCCGCGGCGATGCGCGCCGGGCTGCTGGAGCGCATCCCCGACCCGGCGGGCGGCATCGCCCGCAAGTTCCGCATCACCGGCAAGGGCGCCGACCTGCTGGACGAGGAGCGCGCGACCCTCACCGGCGGCCTCGACCGGGTCATGGCCGACTGGTCGGACGAGGACATCGCCATCTTCGCCGCCTACCTGCGGCGCTTCAACACCGACATCGAACGCCTCAGCGGCCGCCGCTGGCCGCGCCCCGCCACCACGGAACCGGCGGAGGACGCGGCGGAGTACGCGGCCACCGAACCGGCGGACGGCACCAGCCTGAACGTCTGACCGCCCGCCCCGCCGCCGGGGCGGCCGTCTACTCGGCCTGCGGGACGGGCTCGGTGGTGCCGTCCGGCCGCGCTTCGGGCTTCGCGTAGAGGACGTCGCGGGCCTGTTCGGCGGCGCGCGCGAAGTTCTCACCGACGAAGGCGAGGTAGCGGGCGATGTTCTCCAGGCGGACCGCGGCCGGGGTGCCGGCGCCGAGCACGTCGACCCCCTGCCGGATGACCTCGACCTGGTTGGTGATGTCCCGGGCGCTGGCCATCATCGACTGGTAGTAGAGGTCGTTGTCGACGACGTAGCGCTCGCGGCGGTTCTCGTCGCGCTCCCGCCGGACGAGCGTGAACTGCTCCAGTGAGGCGATCGCCTTGGAGATGGACGCCGGGCTGACCTGGAGGCGTTCGACGAGTTCGGACGCGGTGAGGCTGCCGGAGTCGGTGGTGTGCAGGCAGACCAGCACCCGCGCGAGCATCTTGGGCAGGCCCGAGGCCATCAGGACGGTGGTGAAGTTCTCCTCGTACTCGCGGAGGGCCTCGGCGTCGCGACCGTGCGGCAGGCGTCCGCCCGCCGCCCTTCCCCGGGTCGCGGCCGACGGGCGCCGGCGGGCGCGCCGTTCCGTGGCGCGGTGGGCCAGGTCGGCGCGGTACCCGGTGGGGCCGCCGTTGCGCAACACCTCGCGCGTGATCGTCGAGGTCGGACGGCCGAGGCGCCGGGCCATCTCCGCGTAGGCGATCCCGTCGGCCAGCCCCGCGGCGATCTGCCGGCGTTCCTGCTGGGTGAGCCTGCTCCCTGGCATCGCGTCCTCCTTCACGCTCACTGACGCCCTCACCCTAGCGTTCACCCTAACTCATTGCAACACAACGAGGCTCAGTCATTGCGTTAGATCGTTCTCCATTGCAACACTTTCAACGTTCTAGCCTGCAAATACACCATCATCATGCAACAAGATTGTTGAAGAATCCTTGAACGCAACGTAGCTTTTCCAATGTTGGAAACAACGAGCGAGCAGCCAGGAGAGACACGATGCAGACCTTCGCCACCCCCGCCCCGATCGCCGCCGTCGTCAACGTCCCCGCCGGGCGCGTGCGGTTCATCGCCGCCGACCGCGCCGACACCACCGTCGAGGTCCTGCCCGCGAACGCCGCCAAGGGCCGCGACGTCAAGGCGGCGGAGCAGACCACGGTCGCGTACGCCGACGGCGTCCTGCGGATCGAGACCGCGGCGGCGAACGGGCTGCGCGGCCCCTCGGGAGCCGTCGAGGTGACGGTCAAGCTGCCCGCCGGCTCCCGGATCGAGGGCACGGCGGCCGCCACCGAACTCCGGACCGTCGGCCGCCTCGGCGACGTCGCCTTCGAAGGCGCCTACCACCAGATCAAGCTGGACGAGGCCGCGAGCGTGCGCCTCACCGCGGTGGACGGCGACGTCGAGATCGGCCGCCTGACCGGCCCCGCGGAGATCAGCACGGCACGCGGCGACATCCAGATCACCGAGGCCGTCCGCGGCAGGGTCGTGCTCAGCACCACCTCGGGCGACATCTCCGTCGGCGCCGCCCCCGGCGTCTCCGCCTCCCTGGACGCCGGCACCGGCCACGGCCGCGTCAGCAACTCCCTCAAGAACGACGGCACCGCCGGACTCGACGTCCACGCCACCACCGCCCACGGCGACATCGCCGCCCACAGCCTCTGACAAGCCCCGCTGACGAACCATCCCGCCGAAGGAGCCCCCCATGACGAACCTGGCGATCGCGGCCCGGGGACTGCGCAAGTCCTACCGCGACAAGAGCGGCGAGAAGGTCGTGCTCGACGGCGTCGACCTCTCCGTCCCCGAAGGGACGATCTTCTCCCTGCTCGGCCCGAACGGCGCAGGGAAGACGACGACCGTCCAGATCCTGTCCACCCTGATCCGGGCCGACGGCGGCACCGTCCAGGTCGCCGGCCACGACCTGGCCCGCGAACCGGACGACGTGCGCGGCGCGATCGGCGTCACCGGCCAGTACTCGGCGGTCGACAAGCTGCTCACCGGCGAGGAGAACCTGCTCCTCATGGCCGACCTCAAGCACCTGTCCCGCCGGGACGGCAGGCGCAGGGCCGCCGAGCTGCTCGACCAGTTCGACCTGGCCGACGCCGGACGCAAGCCGGCCGGCAGCTACTCCGGCGGCATGCAGCGCCGCCTCGACCTGGCGATGACGCTGGTCGGCGACCCCCGGCTGATCTTCCTGGACGAGCCCACCACCGGCCTCGACCCGCGCAGCCGCCGCGCCATGTGGGGCATCGTCCGCGACCTCGTCGAGAACGGCGTGACGATCTTCCTGACCACCCAGTACCTGGAGGAGGCCGACGAACTCGCCGACCGGATCGCCCTGCTGGACCACGGGCGGCTGATCGCCGAGGGCACCGCCGAGGAGCTCAAGCGGCTCATCCCCGGCGGCCACATCGAGCTCACCTTCGCCGACGCGAAGCTGCTCGACGCGGCCCGCACCGTCGTCGGCGCCGGCATCGCCGACCCCGAGGCGCTCACCCTGCAGGTGCCGGGCGACGGCGGCGTCCGCGCGGTCCGCGAACTGCTCACCCTGCTGGACGAGCGCTCGATCGACATCGCCGAGATGAGCGTCCACACCCCCGACCTCGACGACGTGTTCCTCACCCTCACCGGCCGCCAGAAGGAGACCACCCGATGAGCACCCTCACCCTCGCCGCGCGCGACTCGTCCACGATGGTCCGGCGCCAGCTCAAGCGGATGCTCCGCTACCCGTCCATGACGGTGCAGCTGATCATCACGCCGGCCATCCTGCTGCTCCTGTTCGTCTACGTCTTCGGCGGCACCCTGGGCGGCGGGCTGGGCGGCGACCGGCAGACCTATGTCGACTACATCGTCCCCGGCATCCTGCTGATGGCGGCCGCGACCGCCGCGACCGGAACCGCCGTGATGGTCGCCACCGACATGACCGAGGGCATCATCGCCCGCTTCCGCACCATGCGGATCTCCCGGGCCTCCGTCCTCACCGGCCACGTCGTCGCCAGCGTCGTCCAGCAGCTGCTCGGCATGGCCGTCATCATCGGCATCGCCCTCGCGATCGGCTTCCGCCCGGACGCCACCGCCATCGAATGGCTGGCCGCCGCCGCCCTGCTGACCCTGTTCGCCGTGGCCATCACCTGGCTGTCGGTCGCCCTCGGCCTGAAGTCGCCGACCCCCGAGGCCGCGAGCAACGCCCCGATGCCCCTGATCCTGCTGCCGTTCCTCGGCAGCGGCTTCGTCCCCACCGACTCGATGCCCACCGCGCTGCGCTGGTTCGCCGAGTACCAGCCCTTCACGCCGATCATGGAGACCGTCCGCGGCCTGCTCCTCGGCACCCCGATCGGCAACAGCGCGGGCATCGCCACCGCCTGGTGCGCCGGGATAGCGGCCCTCTCCTACCTCTGGGCCAAGAGCACCTACAACAAGTCCTGACCGAATGCCCACCGAACCAGGGCCGCCGGACCGCACGGGTCCGGCGGCCCTGAACCGTATCCGGACGCGGTCACCAGGTCTCGTCGGCGGCGCGGACCAGCATCTGGTTCACCGCCACCCGCCGCTCCCGCGTGACGATGTAGCCGATGGCGTCCGCGACGTCCTCCGGCCGCAGCGCCTCGATGGCGGCGACCTGCCGGCGCGCCGCGTCCCGGGTGGTCTCGTTCAGGTGGTCCACCAGCTCCGTGTCGACGGTGCCGGGCTCCACGACGCCGACCCGGACCCGTTCCCCGAGCAGCTCCTGGCGCAGCGACTCGGTGAACGCGCCCAGGCCGGACTTGGTCAGGCTGTAGACGCTGCCGCCGGGACGGGCCACCCGCCCGGCCGTCGAGCCGACGTTCACCAGGTCGGCGACCTGCCGCGGCGACGTCGACGCCGCGTAGATCAGATGCGGGACGGCGGCGTGCGTGACGTGCAGCAGCGCCGCCACGTTCAGCGAGACCATCCGGTCCCACTCCTCGACGCGGGTGTGCAGCGCCGAGCTGAGCAGCATGATGCCGGCGTTGTTGACCAGGATGTCCAGGCGCCCGAGCCTGTCCAGGGTCTCCTGCACCGCGTTCTCGGCGCGTTCGGGCTCGGTGATGTCGGCCTCGACCGCGACGGCGTGCCGGCCCGAGCCCGCGATGTCGCTCGCGACCCGGTGCAGGCGGTCGCGGCGGCGGGCGACCAGGGCGACCGCCGCGCCCTCGCGGGCCAGCCGGCGCGCGGTCGCGGCGCCGATTCCGCTGCTGGCGCCGGTGACGAGCGCGACCGCTCCGTCCAGCGGCTGATCGGGCATGGCCGTCTCCTGTCCTTCCGGGATCGAGCGGGGGGCGCGGTGACCGGGGGTCCCGGCGCCGGGGCCGCGGCCGGCGGGATGCCGACCCGGCAAGCGTCCCGGGAGCGGCCACCGCGGCACACCAGGGTGTCTCCCTGGTCGCCTCCGGCCAGGGGATGCCGAGCGCCCCGCCGCGGCCGGCCGTCAGCCCGGCGCCGGACGGGACTCCGCACGGGGCAGCACGTCGGGAAGCTGCCTGCGGGAGCTGATCCCGAGCTTCGCGAAGACCTTGCGGAGGTGCCACTCGACGGTGCGGGGGCTCAGGAAGAGGCGGGCGCCGACCTCCGGGTTGGACAGGCCGTCCCGGACGAGCAGCGCGATCTGCCGCTCCTGCGCCGTCAGCACCGCACCGGCCGGGGTCTCGCCCCTGCGCTTGCGGACGGTCTCGCCCGTGGCCTGGAGTTCGCGGCGCGCCCGCTCGGCGAACGCCTCCATCCCGATCGACGTGAACATCTCGTAGGCGGTGCGCAGATGGGTGCGTGCCTCGTCCCGCCGGCCGCCCCGGCGCAGCCATTCGCCGTACAGGAGGTGCGCGCGCGCCAGTTCGGGGCGCAGGAGCGTCCGGCCCAGCCGCTCGACCGCCTCGCGGTAGAGGTCGTCCGCGGCGGCGTCGTCGCTCAGCAGTGCCCGGCAGCGGGTCAGGACGCCCTGCGCCCAGTCGGTGTCGCACGGTCCCGCCGCGTCCGCGAGACCTTCGAGCGCCCCGCGAGCGGCCGGGCCGTCCCCGGTGCGGGCCGCCGCCTCGACGAGTTCGGGCAGCGCCCACTGCGCGACGAGCACGTTGGCGCTCTCGATGGTGGCCTGGGCCGCCGACAGCGCCCGCCCATGGTCGGCGAGGCCGTTGTGCAGGATGGACGCCGCCCACTGCGCGGACGCGACGCCGTTCAGCTGGCCGCCGGCGCCGGCCTCCTCGATCGTGGCGGCGATCAGTGCCCCGGCCTCGGCCGCCCTGCCGCGCAGCGCCGCCAGCAGGAGCCCGGTGTGCTGCGTCATGGGCACGCCCGTCGCGACGGCGGCGGACGCGGACTCGGACTCGATCGCCGCCGCGGTCACGAAGTCGCCGGTCAGCGAGACCGGTACGCCCCACGCGTGGAGATAGATCGGAAGCTCCGCCAGGGCACCGGCCGCGCGCACCTCCTCGACCGCCCTCGCGGGCAGCTCCGGCATGATCCGGTCCTCCCAGAGGAGCGCGGTGAGGCCGCAGGCCGCCCAGCCCCACTTCAGGAGATCCCGCGCGGGCTGGTCCCTGAAGGCCGCCAGCGCCTTCCGCAACGTGGGGAGCGCGGCGGCCCGGCCGTCGGTGATGAGCAGCGCGTACCCCTGGAGGACGAGGTCGAGCGCGCTCGGGCCGCCGTCGGACGCGGGCAGGTTCCGCACCGCCCGGGAGACGGCCATGAGGCTGTCCCGGTTCCCGGCCCCGAACGACGCGCTGCCCCAGGCGACGAGGTAGGTCTCCCGCGCCAGGTCCGGGTCGAGGGGTTCGAGCCGCCGCGCGGCCGCGAGCAGCATCGGCGGCGCCTCGTTGTCGAACCCGGCCGCGAAGGCGACATGGCCGCGGACGAGGTGCGCCCGCACCCGCTGGAACTCGCTCTGCGCGTCGTGGCCGGCGATGTCGGCGAGTTCCCGGGCGGTGTCGAGGTCGCCCGCGAGGAACCCGGCCTCGGCGGCCGCCAGCGTGCGGTCGACGCGCAGCGGGACGTCGGCGGTCAGCGCCGCGGACCGCCGCAGGAACGCCGCCGCGGTCGCCGGCCCGCCGCGCGCCCGCGCCCGTCCGGCGGAGCGCTCCAGTTCGGCGGCGACGGACTCGTCCGGCGCGGACGCCGCGGACGCCAGGTGCCAGGCACGGCGGTCCGGATCGGCTCCGGCGTCGGTGACCTCCGCCAGCGCCAGATGCACCGCCCGGCGATCCCGCTGCGCCGCCGCCCCGTAGACGGCCGACCGGACGAGCGGGTGGCGGAAGACGACCTGGCCGTCGAACGCCAGCAGCCCGTCCGTGCCCGCCGCGAGCGCCGTCGCGGGGGAGATCCCGAGCCGTTCGGCGGCACGCCACACGAGGTCGGGGTCGCCGGTCGGCTCGGCGGCGGCGACCAGCAGCAGCAGCCGGGTCCGCTCGGGCAGCTCGCCGATCCGGGCCAGGAAACTCTGCTCGATCCGGCCCGGCAGCGTGCCCGCGCGCAGGAGGCCGAACCCGCCCGCCAGCTGCGTCATGCTCAGCCCGCGCGGCAGTTCCAGCAGGGCGAGCGGATTGCCCTGGGCCTCGGCCACGAACCGCTCGCGGATGCGCCGGTCGAGCCGGGCGCGCGTCACCGAGTCCAGCAGGGCGCGGGCGTCGGCGTCGCTCAGCCCGGTGACCTCCAGTTCCGGGAGTCCGCGCAGGTCCCGGGGCCGCTGCCGGGAACCGAAGACGAGGGCGACCGACTCGGCCAGCAGCCGGCGGGCCACGAACCCCAGGACCTGCACCGAGACGCGGTCCATCCACTGCGCGTCGTCGACCACGCACAGCAGGGGGCTCTCCTCGGAGGCCGCCGACAGCAGACCAAGCACGGCCAGCCCGACCAGGAACCGTTCCGGCGGCGGCCCGGCCCGCAACCCGAACACCGTCTCAAGGGCGGCGAGCTGCGGCTCCGGAAGGTCCTCCAGCCGATCCAGCAGCGGCGCGCACAGCTGATGCAGCGTGGCGAACGGTAACTCCATCTCCGACTCGACACCGCCCGCACCGAGCACGCGCATTCCCGCCGCCGACTCCCGCGCGTACTCAAGCAGCGCCGACTTCCCCATGCCCGGCTCACCGTGCAGCACGAGAACACGGCTTTCACCGGCACGCACGGCCGTGAGCATCTGATCGACGACGGCGCACTCCGGCCCCCGCCCGAGCAATGCGGCCTTCTCCTGGTCCCCGGCCCCGCGCGCACGTTGGTCCACCCCACCCACCCCTGCTGTGGACAATGCCGTTGTGCAGTGAATTATGCGGGCCCTCAGCCGACGGGGGAAGCGTGGCCGCCGGCGGGCAGGACGTCCCGCAGCTGCCTGCGCGACGTGATCGACAGCTTCGTGAAGACCTTGCGCAGGTGCCACTCGACCGTCCGCGGGCTGAGGAAGAGCCGGGTGCCGATCTCCGGATTGGTCAGGCCCTCCAGCACCAGCAGCGCGATCTGCCGCTCCTGCGGGGTCAGCTCCGCGCTGGACGACGCCTCGACCGTGCGCTTGCGGACGCTCTCCCCCGTGGCGAGCAGTTCCCGGTGCGCCCGCTCGGCGTACGCCTCCATCCCGATCGACGCGAACATCTCGTAGCCGGTCCGCAGCTGCTCCCGCGCCTCGCGCTGCCGCCGGTTCCGGCGCAGCCATTCGCCGTACAGCAGATGGGCGCGCGCGAGTTCGGGGCGCAGCTCGGTACGGCCGAGCCGCTCGATCGCCTCGCGATGGAGCTCCTCCGCGTCCGCCCCGTCGCTCAACAGCGCCCGGGAGCGGGCGAGCACGCCGAGCGCCCAGTCCGTACCGGCCGGCCGGGCCGCGTCCACCAGGTCTTCGAGTGCCGCGCGCGCGGCATCGTCCGCACCGGCGTGGACCGCCGCCTCGACCAGTTCGGGCAACGCCCAGACCGACACCCACAGCTCCGCCATCCGGGTGCAGACCTGGGCCGCCGCCAGCGCCTCCCGGTAGCGGCCGAGACCGTTGTAGAGGACCGCGGCCGCCCACTGGGCGACCGTGACGCCCATCAGCTGACCGGCGGCGCCGGCCTCCTCGACCGTCGCGGCGATCAGCGCCGCGGCCTCGGCCTCCCGGCCGCGCAGGGCGCTCAGCCGGAGCTCGACGTGCGGCGCGATCGGCACGCCGGTCGCCGCGGACACGTCCTCGATCTCCGCCACGATCGACGAGGCGGCGGCGAGGTCGCCCGTCCAGGCGACGGCGATCCCCAGCGAGGTCAGGCAGAACGGGAGTTCGGTCAGCGCGCCGGCCGCGCGCACCCCCTCGACGACCCGGCCGACGAGGACGCGCATGGCCCGGTCGTCCCAGACGGCCGCGCTGACGCCGTTGGCCACCCACCCCCACGTCAGGACGTCGCGGACCGGGAGGTCCACGAGCGCGTCGAGCGCCCGCCGCAGCACGGGGACGGCGGCGGCCCGGCTCTCGGTGACCAGCAGCGCGTAGCCCTCGAGGACGAGATCGAGGGCATGCGGGGGCCCCGCCGGTGCAGGCAGCGCCCTGATCGCCTCGGAGATCGCCAGCAGGCTGTCGGAGTGCGCGGCGACCAGCGCCGTGGTGCCCCACGCGATCAGGTACGTCTCCCGCGCGAGCTCGGCGTCGAAGGGCTCGATCCGCTGCGCGGCCGCCAGCAGCAGCGGCGGCGCCTCGTGGTTGAGCCCGAGCGCGAACGTGATCCGGCTCTGCACCAGCCGCGCCCGAGCCCGCTGGAAGTCGCTCTGCGCGTTGCGGTCGGCGATGTCGGCGAACCGGCGCGCGGTGTCGAGGTCGCCGGCCTGCAGGGTGGCGTCGGCGGCCGCCACCGCGCGCTCGGCGCGCCGCGAGGAGTCGACGGTCAGCGCCACGCACCGCTGCAGGAACGCCGCGGCGGCGGCCAGCCCGCCGCGCGCCTGCGCCCGTCCTGCGGAGCGCTCCAGTTCGGCGGCGACGGACTCGTCCGGCGCGGCCGCCGCGGCCGCCAGGTGCCAGGCACGGCGATCCGGATCGGTTCCGGCGTCGGTGACCTCCGCCAGCGCCAGATGCACCGCCCGCCGGTCCTCCTTCGACGCCTGCCGGTACACGGCCGACCGGACGAGCGGATGGCGGAACGTCACGCGCGCGTCCAGCGACAGCCATTCCCGCGTGCGGTCGGCGAGCGCCTCCGCCGCCGTCGCACCGAGCCGGGCGGCGGCGCCCCACACCAGGTTGGGGTCGCCGACCGGCTCGGCGGCGGCGATCAGCAGCAGCAGCCGGGCCTGCTCGGGCAGCTCGCCGATCCGGGCCAGGAAGCTCTGCTCGATCCGGCCCGGCAGGGCGTCCGCGCGCAGGAGCCCGAACCCGCCCGCCATGCTCAGCCCGCGCGGCAGCTCCAGCAGGGCGAGCGGATTGCCCCTGGTCTCGGTGACGATCCGCTCGCGGACGTGCTGGTCGAGACGGCCGTAGGTGACCGAGTCCAGCAGGGCGTGCGCATCGGCGTGCCGCAGGCCGGTGATCTCCAGTTCGCTGAGCCCGAGCAGGTCCCGTGACCGCTCACGGGCACCGAAGAGAAGGACGACCGACTCCGCCAGCAGCCGCCGGGCGACGAACCCGAGGACCTGCAACGAGGCGTGGTCGACCCACTGCGCGTCATCGACGACGCACAGCAGCGGTTGGTGCTCCGAGGCGTCCGACAGCAGGCTGAGCACGGCCAGCCCGACCAGGAACCGCTCCGGCGGCGCCCCCGCCCGCAGCCCGAACACCGTCTCAAGAGCAGCACGCTGAGGCTCGGGAAGATGTTCCACCCGCCCCAGCAACGGTGCGCACAGCTGATGCAGCGTGGCGAACGCCAGTTCCATCTCCGACTCGACACCGGCCGCACCGAGCACGCGCATGCCCGCCGCCGAGCCCTCCGCATACTCCAGCAGCGCCGACTTCCCCACCCCGGGCACCCCGTGCATCACGAGAACACGGCTCTCACCACCACGCGCAGCCGCGAGCAGCCGATCGACGACGGCGCACTCCGCCCCCCGCCCCAGCAACGCGACCTTCGCATCCCGCCCCGCACCCCGCCTGCGCTGCTGCACCCGATACCGCCTTCGTCGCATACGCCCTGCGCCCGGCCGCCTAATCGTCACCCACAATGATCCCCCCCGCCAAGCCGCCGCCCCCGATCCGTGGTGCGCAGCCGGCCCCCCGCTGCCGTCAGCAACATCCGCACCGCGATGACGCGCGTGTGCGGGTCGGACCTGTAGCCCTACCGCCGCGCGGAGTCGACCGAGGCGCCGCACCCGAAATGAGCACCTGCCAGGCCGAGTACGTCCGCACCCCCAACGCCCAGGGCACGCTCGTCGCCACCGGCGTCCCCCACGACGGCCCTACTGTGGCTGTGCACCCAGGGCCGGATCGCACTCCCATCGACGGCGGCTACACCGCCCAATAACCCAGCCCACACCAAGCAGGGGGAAGGGGCGAAGCCCCAAACCGGCCGAGCGCACAGAACAGGGAGGCGAGGGGCGAGGCCCCAGAAGCGAAGCGAGCGCCCGGGGGTGCAGGGGCGGAGCCCCTGCATCGGGGGTCCGGGGGTCGCCCCGGGTCAACATGACGAAGGGTCTGGGCGGTCATGTCGAAGTCCAGGAAGCCGCCGTCGGTTTCGCGGAGGCGCCGCCAAGCGCGGTAGCCGGTGAGGCTGGCCTTCTCCCAGTCGGCGGCGCGGCGAGTGGACACCTCGAAGCTGGGCGGTGATGGAGCGGATGGTCTCCAGCAGGGCGTTGTCGACATGGGTCTTGCCTTCGAGGTAGTTGTGCTCGCTCGCGTAGGCGAACACCAGCGCGGACATGGCCTCCTCGATGGCGATCGCCCTGCCGCCGTCCTCGGCGAGGTCGATGTCGGGCCGGGAGCGCCCCGTGCAATCGGTAGTGGTCGTCGATGTGAGAGGCGTCGGTAAGCGGATCACCGACCTGCTCACGGTGCCTCCTTGTTGGGCTCTCGGGCTGTGATGGCTTCATCTCTGGGCGCGGTGTTACGGGTGTGGTCGTGGATGCGGGCGAGGTGGTCCAGGAGGGCCGGCGGGCTGTGGACCTCGAAGGGGCAGTCGAGGGACAGGAGGCGGAGCGCGAGCCATTCGACAGTGTCGGCGGCGCTGCGCCATCGCGTCCGGTCGCCTTCGGGGGTGAGGGTTCCGTCGCCGAGGTGGTCCTGCAGCCGGATCATCGCTGTGGCGAGGGCGAGGTGGAGGGTCACGTCTGCGCGGTAGACCGGCGCCATGGTCAGGGCGGCCCGCGCGAGGTGGGTCTGCAGGTCCTCCTCGGGCAGGTGCCGGGAGGTGCGGGCGCCCGTGCCGCGCGGAGTCTGGATGCGATCTGCTCGGAAGGTGCGCCAGGCGTCGCGGTCGATGTCGAAGGCGAACAGGTACCAGTGGTGGTGCGCGCTGACCAGCCGCTGCGGTTCGACGTGCCGGGTGGTGATCGCGCCCTCCCGGTCCCGGTAGCGCATCCGCAGCCGTTCCCCGCCCGCGATGGCGGTGGCGAGAGCGGTGAGGACGTCGGGGTCGGCGGTGCGGCCGGGGGGCATCCAGCCCGAGATCGAGTTGCCCAGGGCGCGGACGCGGTGGCGCAGGCGGGTGGGCAGCGAATTGCTCAGCTTCGCCAGGGCCCGGATCCCCGCCTCCTCCAGTTCGGGCAGACCTTGCGCCGCGACGGTGCGCAGCCCCAGCGCGACGGCGACCGCCTCGTCGTCCTCCAGCAGCAGGGGCGGCAGTGCCGAGCCCGCGACGAGCCGGTAGCCGCCGTGCGCGCCGAGGTCGGCCTCGACCGGATAGCCCATCTCGCGGAGCCGCTCGACGTCCCGCCGGACCGTGCGATGGGTGATGCCGAGCCGCTCGGCCAGTTCGCTCCCGGGCCAGGTGCGCGGCGTCTGCAGAAGCGAGAGCAGCGACAGCAGCCGCGAAGTGGGTCCGGACATAAGGCAGAGGATGCACGCCATCTAGGACTGAAACAATCCTAATTCCTGCCTACGTTCGTCTTCGACAGCCGAGCGACCAGGGAATGGGATCGTGATGTCCGAGCAGATCAGCGCCGCCCCCGAGGGCTACACCAGCGTCGCACCGTGGGTCGTCACCGACGACACCGGAGCCTTCCTCGACTACGTCTCCCAGGCATTCGACGGTGCCGAACTCGGGCGGGTGGCGACCGAGGACGGGCTGATCGGCCACGGCGAGATCCGCGTGGGCGACACCGTCGTCCTCGCCTTCGACCGACGTCCCGACTGGCCCGCCATGCCGAGCCTCCTGCGCGTGTTCGTCCACGACGCCGACGCGGCGTTCGCCCGCGCCGTCCAGGCGGGCGGCACCGTCGTCACCCCCGTCGCCTCCGACGCCTTCGGGCAGCGGGGCGGCCGGATCAAGGACCCCTTCGGCAACATCTGGTGGGTGGTCGCCCACGTCGAGGACGTCCCCGAGCAGGAGATGTGGAAGCGCCTGCAGGAACCCGTCTACGCGGCGGGCATGCGCGTCGCCCAGGAGACATTGGACGCCGAACTCAGCGGCCGCGTCCGAGGCCGCAGCAGCGCACCGGTCCGGCTGCCGCACTGACGGGAATCGCGGGGCCGCTCGCCCCTTCGCGGGCCGGCGGCCACGCAGCCCGCTTGCGCTCACGCGCCCCGAGCTCTCGACGTGACCGGCTGTTCGGGAGCAGCTTCAGCCCTGCTTCCGAACGGGGTGCCGTCGGGTGGTGACCTCTCGCCCCGGCCGCGCGAGAGCCGACAGACGCACGATCGCGCAGATTCGTGGTCGGCGTGGCCACTGATCAGATGTTCGGTGAGGCGATGCTCCGCCCGGCACGGCGGCGCGGCGTCATCGGTTCGCCGGCCGGTCCCCGGTCGAGGGCGCGGCGGATTTGCGGTGGTGGGAGGCGCGGGCCTTGGCGCGGTTGCCGCAGATGTCCATGGAGCACCAGGTTCGGCGCCGGTTGCGGGAGTGGTCGTAGTAGGCCCATCGGCAGCTCGGTTCCCGGCAGGCCTTGAGCCGCGTCCAGGTGCCGTCCGCCACGGCCTCGGCCACGACGGCGAGCAGGCTCGCCAGCGCCGCATCCACCGGCGCCCGGGTGCGGGCGACCAGCCGGGGCGGGGAGACGGTCACGTCGAGCATCAGCGGGAACTCGCGGGTGAGGTCGGCGAGCTCGGCGCGAGCGGCGGGGTTCAGGCCGTCCGGGCGCGGGCTGGAGACCGGCTGGGCGTTGTTCTCGGCGATCAGCGCGCGCAGCCCTTCGCGGATCCGTTCGCCGCGGTCGCGCTGCTCGGCGTTCACCACCGTGCCTGCCGGCATGAGGC
Source organism: Spirillospora sp. NPDC047418 (assembly GCF_040643275.1). Lineage (NCBI taxonomy): Bacteria > Bacillati > Actinomycetota > Actinomycetes > Streptosporangiales > Thermomonosporaceae > Spirillospora > Spirillospora sp. NPDC047418. The sequence continues at coordinate 13,246 of NZ_JBEYTW010000081.1, read as the reverse complement.
CGCGGGCGTGCAACCACGTCGCCAACTGGTCCGGGGTCGCGATCTCGTCGCCGTCCCGGCGGCGGGTGTTGACGAACTCCTCGATCACACGCAGCGGCATCGGCGCGGTCCCGGTGGTGATGTTGTCCGGCACGGGCCCGGCGGCATGCTCGTTCATCACGCCTCGCAGCCTACCCGGCTATCGAAGATGGTAGGTTACCTAACCGACGCAACCGTTACGTCAGTTAGATACGGAGGCTCGCTGGTGAGCATCAGCATCGGCAACATCGGCATCGACACCAATGACCTGGCCGGTAGCACCGCCTTCTGGCAGGCGGTCACCGGCTACCAGGTCGCGTCCTCGGACGAGGGCACCACCTACCTGGAGGACGCGAACAAGAGCGGCGTCGGCCTGTCCCTGCAGGCCGTCCCCGAACGCCGGGACGGCAAGAACCGGCTGCACCTGGACCTGTTCACCGACGACCTGGCAGGCGAGGTCGACCGCATCCGGGCCGTTGGCGCGAGCGAAGTGCGGCGCTTCGACGGCTGGGTCGTGCTGGCCGACCCCGAAGGCAACCAGTTCTGCGTCGTCGCCGCGTAGACGCGCTCACCACCGCGCGAGACCGGTTCCCACCACTACGGAAGAGACAGACATGGCCTCCGTGCAGAAAGAGATCATCATCGATGCCGACCCCGCGGCCGTGTGGGCGATCATCAGCGACTTCACCGACGGGCCCGTCCGGATGGCCCCGGGCTTCGTCACCGACAGCCGGCTCGACGAACCGGACGTCAGGGTCGTCACGTTCGCCGACGGAACAGTGCTGCGGGAGCGGCTCATCGCGCTCGACGATGAGCTGCGCCGGCTCGTCTACTCGGCCATCGGCGACACCATGCAGCCGGCACACGACAACGCGTCGATGCAAGTCGTCCCGCACGGGGACGGCCGCAGCCGGTTCGTCTGGATCCACGACGTGCGACCGGACGAGCTCACCATCCCGATGGCGGCCGGAATGGACCACGGCCTGAACATCTTCAAGCAGGCGCTGGAGTCCACCAAACACCCCGGCTAGGTCAGTCGCGCGATCCCAAGAACCCCGACGGCCCCGCCCTGGTGCTCCACCACCCACCAGAACAGCAGCCTGCTCCGCCAGGTCAAGACCGGCCGGCACGACCTGTAACCCAGGCCGCGCACCAGACTGGCCCCGACCGACCCGAGGGCCGGGGTGCTCTGCTGCGCGTCCGCCCCTTCGGTCCCTGCGGTCACAGGAGACTGGCCTCCGTAACGACGAAGACCCCGGAGCTTGCCCGCTCCGGGGTCGTTTCGTCACTGTGGGGCTACGACTTTCGTCTGTACCCCCGAGTGGGCGAGGAGGGATTTGAACCCTCACATCCTTTCGGACACACGGACCTGAACCGTGCGCGTCTGCCGTTCCGCCACCCGCCCATGGGTGCCGCCCCGTTTCCGGGTGCCTGAAAAGGCTAGCACGGTCGGGGTAGTGGTTAGGTACTCGGATACTCCTAGCGAACCTTCGCACCGATACGATCGTCTACCAGTGGGGAAGGGAGGTGCCCGTGGGCGTCATTCAGCGCTTCGAGCGACGGCTGGAGGGCATGGTCGAAGGGGCCTTCGCCCGTGCGTTCAAGTCGGAGCTGCAGCCGGTCGAGGTGGCCAGTGCTGTGCAGCGCGAGATGGACGACAGGGCTGCGATCGTGGCGCAGGGCCGCACCCTCGTGCCGAACGACTTCGTCGTGGAGATCTCTCAGCAGGACGGGCAGCGGCTGCAGGTGTACGCCGACAGCCTGAGCCAGGAGTTGGCGAACCTCGCGCGCGAGTACGCGAAGGAGCAGGGGTACTCCTTTGTAGGGCCGGTGCGGGTGCGGTTCGAGAACGCCGGGGATCTCGCCACGGGCATGTTCCGTATCCGGTCGGGGGTGATCCGGGGCTCGACGGTGGAGGGCGGGGAGATCCGCCGGCCGGTGAGCGATGTTCCGCAGGGCGGCCGCGGCGGTGTGTTCGGGGGGCATCCGCGGCTGCTGGTGACGACGGCTGTGGAGGGTTCGGACACGACACAGCGCACTTATGAGATCAACACCCCTGTGACTCTGCTGGGTCGTGGCACGGACTGCGACCTGCGCCTCGTCGATCCGGGCGTTTCCCGGCATCATGCCGAGATCCGCGTAGAAGGTCCCGAAATCGCTCTCGTGGATCTAGGGTCGACCAACGGCTCGTTCGTGAACGGGCAGCCGATCCGGCGGGTCACGCTGGTGGACGGCTCCCGGGTCACGATGGGCCGGACAACCCTTGTGTTCCGCCGCGATAGGGAGTAACCCCGACTCCGATGTCCCCATTCACCCTCACGCTGATCAAGCTGGCGTTCCTCGCGGTGCTGTGGCTGTTCGTCATCGCGGCCGTCGGTGTGATCCGGGCCGACCTGTTCGGCTCGAAGGCCGCCACGAAGGCGGCGGCGCGCCCGTCCCCGTCCCGGCCCCCCAGGCAGCCGAAGCCGCCGCGCCAGCAGCAGCAGCGCAGCGCCCAGCACGGCGCCCCGAGCAAGCTGGTGGTGGTGCAGGGCGAACGGGCCGGCACCGTCATCGACCTCACGGGGGTGCCCATCACCATCGGCCGGGCGAATGACGCCACTCTGGTCGTGACCGACGACTACGCTTCCAGCCGGCATGCCCGAATTTTCGCGCAGGACGGTCAGTGGATCGTGGAAGACCTCGGCTCGACCAATGGGACATACCTCGGACGCACGAAGGTGAGCCGGCCGATGCCGGTGCCGCCCGGCGTCCCGGTCCGTATCGGCAAGACCGTGATCGAGCTGCGCAAATGACACTGGGAATCCGCTACGCCGCGCGCTCCGACGTCGGCATGCTGCGCGAGGGCAACGAGGACTCGGCGTACGCGGGCGCGCATCTGCTCGCGGTGGCCGACGGCATGGGCGGCCACGTCGGCGGGGAGATCGCCAGCGCCGCCGCCATCGAGGCGCTGCGCGGGCTGGACAAGGACCTGCCCGCGACGGAGCTGCTGGCCGCGCTGGAGCACACGGTCAAGACGGCCAACGACAACCTGCACCGCATCGTCGAGTCGGACCCGGCCCTGCAGGGCATGGGGACGACGCTGACGGCGATGCTGTGGGCGGGCAACCAGATCGCGCTGGTCCACATCGGCGACTCCCGCGCGTACCTGCTGCGCGACGGCAGCCTGTTCCAGATCACGCACGACCACACGCTCGTCCAGTCGCTGGTGGACGAGGGGCGCATCAGCCCGGACGAGGCGGCGTCGCATCCGCAGCGGTCGCTGCTGCTGCGCGCGCTGGACGGCCGCGGCGAGGTCGACCCGGACCTGTCGCTGCGCGAGGCGCAGGTCGGCGACCGGTACCTGCTGTGCTCGGACGGACTGTCCGGCGTCGTCACGGCGGAGACGATCTTCCAGGTGCTCACCGACGTGGACGAGCCGGACCAGGCCGTCCGGCAGCTGATCGACCTGGCGAACCGGGGCGGCGGCCCCGACAACATCACCTGCGTGGTCGCCGACGTGATCGACCTGGAGCGGCAGCCGCCGACGGGCGGTCCCGGCCATGCGGTGGGCGCGGCGGCGAACGCGGCGCCGCCGGAGCCGCCGGGCGGCGGTCCCGGCGCGAACACGACGGTGGCCGACACCCCGGCGGGCCGGGCGGCGCAGCTGCGCGACACGCGCCCGCAGCCGCCCGTGGCGGTGGACGAGCGTCCGCCGCCGCCGGCCCCGGCGCCGATGGCGGACCCGATGGGCGGCCCGCCGCCGGTCCAGCAGATGCAGATGGAGCGGCCGCGGCGCGGCGGCGCCCGCCGCTGGACGTGGCTGGTCGTGGTGGCCGGCGTGGTCGTGGTGGGCGTGGTGGCGGGCGGTTTCGTGCTGCTGCAGAACGTCCGGAACGGCTACTACGTCGGCGCCGAGAACGGCAACGTCGTCCTGTTCCGGGGGACGCCGCAGAAGGTGCCGGGCCTCGACCTGTCCCGCAAGGCGGACGCGTCGAAGCTGCAGCCGATCAAGGTGGCGGACCTGCCGCAGGATCTGCAGCAGCAGGTCAAGGACACCTACACGGTGGACGGCCCGGCCGCGTGGAACACGCTGGTGGAGCGCGTCTGCAAGTACTCCCTCGTCGACCAGGCAGGCAAGGTCGGCATCGTGCGGGGCCTCAAGCAGCAGAACTGCGAGGAGACCCAGGTTCAGCCGGGTGCCATCCCGGTCGCCCAGCTGCCGACGTCCGACGCGACGAAGGTCAGGAAGGGCGAGTTCGCGTTCATCGGGCGGGACGCGGCGACGGCCGCGCTGGACGAGCTGGCGGCCCGCCGCGACAAGTGCAAGACCAATGACCCGGGCATACCGGACTGCCCCTCGGGCGGGGGGAGCTCGTAGATGCACTCGCTCGGGGAGCAGATCAGGGCACGCCTGCCGTACCAGCAGCGCAACGCGGCCTCGCTGGCCCTGCTGGCCTTCGCGATGGTGCTCACGCTGTCGGCGTTCGCGGAGGTCGGGCTGGCCCGTGACGGCAGCCTCCCCGCCGGGCTGTTCGTTTACGGCGGCGGTCTCGCGGTGCTGGCGTTCATCGCCTACGTCATCCAGGCGAAGTTCACCCCGTTCGCCGACCCGCTGCTGCTGCCGCTCGCGGTGGCGCTGAACGGCCTCGGCCTGACGATGATCTACCGGCTCGACCTGGACACCAGCGCCGACCGCAAGGCCGCGGCCGCGGCGGGCAAGAAGCTGCTGCCGGACGCCGCGAACGCGCCCAGCCAGCTGATGTGGACGTTCGTCGGCATCGTGCTGTTCGTCGCCGCCGTCCTGATCATGCGGGACACCGACAAGACGGACGCCCGGCTGTCGTTCACCCCGAAGACGGCGCAGCGCTACACCTACCTGATCGGCCTGTCCGCGATCATCCTGCTGCTGCTGCCGATCGTCCCCGGCATCGGCGCGGAGATCAACGGCGCCCGCGTGTGGATCAACGTCGCGGGCTTCTCGGTGCAGCCGGGCGAGTTCGCGAAGCTGCTGCTGGTCGTGTTCTTCGCCGGGTACCTGGTGAACAAGCGGCAGGCGATGTCGCTGATCGGCAAGAAGGTGGGCCCGGTCAGCCTGCCCCGGGGCCGCGACCTCGGCCCGATCATGGTGATCTGGTTCTTCTGCCTGGGCGTGCTGTTCCTGCAGAAGGACCTCGGTACCGCACTGCTGTTCTTCGGCCTGTTCATCTCGATGCTGTACATCGCGACGCAGCGGGTCTCCTGGGTCGTGATCGGCGTCGGGCTGCTCGCGGTGGGCGTGTTCATCGCGACGCTGCTGCCGTTCATGGGGCACGTGAACCAGCGCATCGACATCTGGCAGAACCCGAAGCCGTACTTCGACGGCGGCTGCCTGCTGGAGAACGGCAAGGTCGTCCCCGTCAACCCCGACACCGAGATCTACAAGAAGTTCGACAAGCCGGGCATCATCTCGCCCGGGTTCACCGCCTGCGCCAACCTGGGCGGCGAGTACTCCGACAGCGCGCAGCTGATGAAGGGCCTGTACGCGCTCGGCCAGGGCGGCGTGCTCGGCACCGGGCTCGGCCAGGGCGAGCCGTGGCGGACGCCACTGTCGTTCAGCGACTTCATCTTCGACTCGCTGGGCGAGGAACTCGGGCTCACCGGGCTGATGGCGATCCTGCTGATCTATGCGTTGATCGTGCAACGCGGGATGAAGACGGCCGTGGCGGCGCGGGACCCGTTCCTGAAGCTGTTCGCGGGCGGTGTGTCGTTCGTGCTGGCCCTCCAGGTCTTCGTGATCGTCGGCGGCGTCACCCGGCTCATCCCGCTCACCGGTCTCACGACGCCGTTCCTGTCGCAGGGCGGTTCGTCGCTGATGGCCAACTGGATCCTGATCGCGATCCTGGTCCGGATGAGCCATGACGCGCGCAAGCCCGCCCCCCAGGCGATCCAGGACGAGGGCATGACCCAGATCGTGAGCACGAGGTGACTTCCCCCCTATGAACATGGACAAGCCGGTTCGGCGGGTGGCGATCTTCGCGCTGCTGCTGTTCTTCGGGCTGATGGCGCAGGTGAACTACGTCCAGGGCAGCCAGGCGGAGGACCTGCGCACCGACTCGAGCAACAGCCGGCAGTACGCGGACGTGTTCAACTCGCCGCGGGGGCAGATCTCCGCGAGCGGCGAGGTCCTGGTGACGTCCAAGGAGACCGGCAAGGACAACCCGAAGTACGGCCGCTCCTACAAGGACGGGCCGATCTTCGCCCCGGTCACGGGCTACTTCAACGGCGGCGCCACGCAGGTCGAGCGCGCCTACAACTCGCTGCTCGGCGGCAAGGACAAGCGGATCACCCAGCAGCACTGGTTCGACGTGTTCATCGGCAAGAAGGCCGACGGCGCGAACGTCGAGCTGACGATCGACCCGGACGCGCAGCGCACCGCGTACGCGCAGCTGAAGGCGAAGACGCAGCAGGGCCGCCGCGGCGGCGCCGTGGTGATCGACGTGAAGACCGGCGCGGTGAAGGTGGCGGCGTCGTGGCCGTCCTTCGACCCGAACGAGGTCGCGCCGCAGACCGGCACCAAGGGCGGGAAGCGGCTGGAGCAGCTCAACGAGGGCAACGGCGTGGTGAAGCCGCTGATCGACAACGCGCTGAGCCAGACGTTCCCGCCCGGCTCGTCGTTCAAGACGGTGGTGTCGGCGCTGGCGATGAAGAACCTGGGCGCGACCAGCTCGACGACCGTCGACACCGGCCAGCTGCTGCTGCCGGAGTCGGGGCGTCCGCTGCCGAACTCGCACGACAGCGGCAGCTGCGGCGGGTCGGCCTCGCTGCGGGGCGCGTTCGCCGAGTCCTGCAACACGACGTTCGCGAAGATGGCCCTGAACATGGGCATCCAGAAGCTGCACGACGGCTCCGGGGAGTTCGGGTTCGGCAAGCGGATCCAGCTCGAGCCGGACTTCTACACGGCCGAGAGCGACGTCCCGGTGGCCTACACCGACGCCAGCGGCAAGACCACCCCGACCGGCCAGGACGGGACGGCCCGGTCCGGCATCGGCCAGGAGAACGTGCGCGCCACGCCGCTGCAGATGGCGATGGTCGCGTGCGCGGTCGCCAACGGCGGCAAGATCATGAAGCCGTACACGGTGCAGACGGTGCGGGCCAAGGACCAGAGCCAGCTGTACGGCGCCTCGCCGGAGGAGTTCGCCAAGCCGATCAGCGGCGACCAGGCCGGGCAGCTGGAGGACATGATGCGCGCGGTGGTCACCGAGGGCACCGCGAAGAACCTGGGCGGCATGCGGATCGCCGGTAAGACCGGTACCGCCGAGCAGGGCCCCGGCAACCCGAACGCCAACTGGTTCGTGGGGTTCAGCCCGACCGACAAGCCGCGGTACGCGTTCGCGGTGATGACCGAGGCGCCGGGCTCCGGCGCCGGCAACGCGGGCCCGATCGCCGGGGCGATCATGGCGAAGGTCCTGCAGAAGTGAGCACGGGCCTCGTCCTGAACGACCGGTACCGGCTGCTGGAGCGGCTGGCCGTCGGCGGGATGGGCGAGGTCTGGCGGGCGGCGGACGAGCGGTCCGGCCGGCAGGTCGCGGTGAAGCTGCTGCGGCTGGAGCTCGGCTCGGACATGCGGGCGCGGGGCCGGTTCGAGTCCGAGGCGCGGTTCGCGATGGAGCTGCGGCATCCGGGGATCGCGCGGGCGTTCGACTTCGGCGAGCACGGCGGCCGGACGTTCCTGGTGATGGAGCTGGTGACGGGCGAGCCGCTCGACGAGGTCCTGGCGCGCGACGGCGGGCTGCCGCTGGAGGCCGTCCTCGATCTGGTGGTGCAGGCGGGACGGGCGCTCACGGTCGCGCACGACGCGGGGATCGTGCACCGGGACGTGAAACCGGCGAACCTGATGGTGTCCCCGGACGGCATCCTGAAGATCACCGACTTCGGGATCGCGCGGCGGCTGGCCGCGGCGTCGCAGACCCAGACCGGGATGGTCATGGGGACGGCGCACTACATCTCGCCCGAGCAGGCCCAGGGCAAGGACCTGTCGCCGAAGGCGGACCTGTACTCGCTGGGCGTGGTGGCCTACGAGTGCCTGACGGGCGCGCCGCCGTTCGACGGGTCGACGCCGGTGGAGGTGGCGCTCAAGCACGTCCGGGACGCGCCGGCGGAGCTGCCGGCCCGGGTGCCGGAGGCCGCCCGCGAGCTGATCATGGAGATGCTGGCGAAGGACCCGGCGGCCCGCCCCCGGGACGCCGGGGCGGTCGCGGCCCGGGCGCTGGCGATCCGCGCGTCGCTGCTCGGCGCGCCGTTCGGCACACAGTCCGACAGGCCGCCGGCCGCGCGGGCCGACAGGCCGCCGGGTGGCCCGGCCGGCAGGCCGTCGGGTGCGCGATCCGGTCGGTCGTCCGGGGCGCGAACCGGCAGGGTTGGGTCGCCCGGTGGTGACCCCATCGTTACTAAATCGGCTGCTTCGTCGGGATTTGACGGTGACCGACCGGCAGATAGCCTCACGAACGGGACAGTGCAACGACGCACCGCGGTGACGTACGCGTCGGTCGCGGCCGTCCTCGTGGTCTGCGTGATCGTCATCGGTTCCCTCTGGAAGGGGCTGGCGTTCGCGGGGTCCGGCGGGGACGAGCGGGATCCGCCAGCCTCCCCGGCCACCAGCCCGGTCGGCGGCGACGTCCCCGGCGGCCCGGAGCACGATCCAGCGGCCCGTCCCAGCTCCCCGCCGGAGCACCGGGCGAGCCGCACTCCCCGGCGCCCGGCTGTCACACCACGGCACCGGACGCATAGGATCCGTCCGTCAACGCGGGTGAGGCCTGAGACGTCTCCTTCACAGAAGCCATCCACGAAATCGCCCCGGGCGACGCCCACCGCCCCAGAGCCAACACCCACAGCGACGGGGAGCACCACGACTCCGTCAACTCCGAGCCCGGTTGCCTCGCCGACCCAGACCAGGCAGCTAGGTTCTGAGGACAAGGTGTAGACGTACGAGGGAAAGTGCACATATGAGTCAACCTCGGCTGCTCGGCGGCCGCTACGAGCTCGATTCGGTGATCGGGCGGGGCGGCATGGCCGAGGTCTACCGTGCCCGAGACCTGCGGCTGGATCGCGTCGTCGCGGTCAAGACGCTGCGGTCGGACCTGGCCCGTGATCCCACGTTCCAGGCACGGTTCCGGCGCGAGGCCCAGTCGGCCGCGTCGCTGAACCACCCCTCGGTCATCGCCGTGTACGACACCGGCGAGGACATGATCGGCGACACCTCCATCCCGTACATCGTGATGGAGTACGTGGACGGCAGCACGCTGCGCGACCTGCTGCGGGAGAACCGCGCGCTGCTGCCCGACAAGGCCCTGGAGATCACCGACGGGATCCTGCGCGCGCTGGACTACAGCCACCGCGGCGGGATCGTGCACCGCGACATCAAGCCGGCCAACGTGATGCTCACCCGGCAGCACGAGGTCAAGGTCATGGACTTCGGCATCGCCCGCGCCATGGCCGACTCGGCGGCGACGATGACGCAGACCGCGCAGGTGATCGGCACCGCGCAGTACCTGTCCCCCGAGCAGGCGCGCGGCGAGCGGGTGGACGCCCGCAGCGACATCTACTCGACGGGCTGCGTGCTGTACGAGCTGCTCACCGGCCAGCCGCCGTTCACCGGCGACTCCCCGGTGGCGATCGCCTACCAGCACGTCCGGGAGGAGCCGGTGCCGCCGTCGCAGGTGGACCCGCAGATCCCGCAGTGGGCCGACGCGATCGTGCTGAAGGCGATGGCGAAGGAGGCGGACCACCGCTACCAGAACGCGAACGAGTTCCGGCAGGAGATCCAGCGCGTCCTGCAGGGCCATCCGGTGGCCTCGACGGCGGCGTCGACGATGCTGATGGGCGGCGCGCAGCCGCAGGGCACCCAGGTCATGGGCGCCTACCCGCCGGGCCCGGCGCGCACGCAGATGCACCGCCCGCAGGACGACGGATACGGCCTGCCGCCCGTCCACTACGACGACGACATGCCCGAGCGCGGCGGCAACGGCAAGAAGGCCGCGCTGTGGGTGGGCCTCGCCGTGCTGTTCATCGGCGGCGCGGCCCTCATCGGGTGGATGCTGAGCGGCGGCGGCGGTGAGAAGAACGCGCAGGTCGCGATCCCGCGGAGCATCGTCAACGTGTCGCAGAGCGACGCGACGGCGGAGCTCACCAAGCTCGGCTTCCAGGTCGGCGAGCCGAAGACCGACTTCAGCGACGACGTCCGCAAGGGCTACGTCATCAGCTCCGACCCGGAGCCCGGCACGGAGGCGGCCAAGGGCGCCACGGTGACGCTGCTGATCTCCAAGGGCGAGAAGCCGCCCACGGAGATCGAGGTCCCGACGGTCACCGGCCAGCAGTACGCGACGGCCAAGAAGGCGCTGGAGGACAGGGGCTTCGACGTCCAGAAGAGAGCCGAGTCGAGCGACACCGTGCCGCGCGGCACCGTGATCAGCACGAATCCGGCCGGCGGGTCGAAGGCCCCGAAGGGCGCGAACATCACGGTGGTCGTCTCCAACGGCCCGGCGAACCTGCAGATGCCGAACCTGTTCAACAACAGCCAGCGGGCCGCCTGCGGGAAGCTGGAGCGGTCTGGGCTCAAGTGCCATGTGCAGAAGGGCCAGCCGCCGGCGGACCGGCAGGTCGCGCCGGGCTTCGTCTACGACCAGCAGCCGACCGAGGGTGCCACGGTCGCCCCGGGCGACACGGTGACGATCTTCGTGGCGGACAAGCCGCAGCAGACCCCGACCCAGCCGGGCGGGACGCCGACGACGCCGGGCTTCCCCGGCTTCCCGGGCGGCAACGACTGACCCGGGCCGCTCGGCAACGCGCAAGGGCCCCGGCTCTCCATGAGGGAGGCCGGGGCCCTTCGCGGTCGGCCCGCAGGGGCCGGACATGAAAATGGGGCTTCCGCCACTCGGGGGCAATGGCGGAAGCCCTCGTTATGGTCTTCGTCACGCGGCCGTAGGACGTTACGCATTTCAACCGAAATTTTCCCGACCTGTCGGCCATGCCCCGGTTCGCACGATGGTTCCTGCGCGTCCCCGACGTCGTCCGCGCACTGTTCTCGCAGCTCAGCCAGGGGTCGCGGCACCGGACGGCACCGGCGTCTGGACGACCCCGTGGTCGAACTGGATCTTGGATTCGATGCGGGGGAACGCCACGTACCAGAGGACGGCGGCGACGGCGAGCACGATGCCGAGCACGGTCACCGCCCGCACGGGCCACGCGCCCGGGAGACGGTGCCAGATCCAGGCGTACACGGGACCTCCTACTTTCCGGTGGGGTTTCCGGCGGGCTGTGCGGCGGGGGTGGCGGGCCGCACGCGGGGCAGCGCCTCGGCCAGCTCACCGAAGACGATCATTCGTTCGGCGGCGGAGTACTTGGGGTGGCAGGTGGTGAGCGTGATCAGCCGCTCGGTCGGCTTCGCCTTCGGGTGGAACGGGACGGGCGCCGCCACCTCCACCGCCGACGGCTTCACGATCTTGCGGTCGGTGACCTTGTAGACGTACTGCTCGTCCCGGGTGTCGATGAGGATCCTGTCGCCCCGGTCGAGTTCGCCGAGCCGGTTGAAGGGGGCGGAGTAGGTCGTCCGGTGCCCGGAGACGACGAAGTTGCCGAGCTCGCCGGGCAGCGCCGTGCCGGGATAGTGGCCGGGCCCCTTGCGCAGGTCGTCGCGGCCGACGCCCTCGATGACGACGAAGTGGTAGTCCTTGCCGAACCGGGGGATGCGGATCATCGCGAGCCCCTTGCCGAGCTTCACCTTCTCGGTGGTGACCTTGCTGCTGCGCCAGCTGTTCAGCATCTCGTCGTGGAGCCGGTTCTGCTGGCCCTCGGTGTACCGGCCGGTGCCCCACAGCTCGTAGGTGACGAAGAGCATGACGATCAGGCCCGCGGTGATGCACAACTCGCCCATGCCACGGATCACCGTCCGCACGCGTCCTCCTTCGTCGGGGCAGCCCGCGGGTCAGCCGCCGGGTTCCGGCGGAACCGTGGCGTGCTTCATCGTCACGTTGCCGGTGTAGGGCGGCAGCGTGGCCCGTTCCACCGTCCGCACCGAGTAGCCGAGCCCGTACGCGCGGACGTACTTGCGGTAGACGGCGATCTCGGGGGACGCGCCGAGCGCCGCGCGGAGCCGGTCCGGATCGCCCACGGCGGTGATCCGGAACGGCGGCGAGTACACGACGCCCTGCAGGATCAGGGTATTGCCCACGCAGCGGACCGCGCTGGTCGCGATGACCCGCTGGTCCATGATCTGCATCGCCGCGGCGCCGCCCGCCCACAGCGCGTTGACGACGGCCTGCACATCGGCCTGGTGGACGACGAGGTCATCGGGGTGGACGCCGTGCGGCGGGCCGCCCGATTCCGGTGGCGCGTCGTCCAGCGAGACCCGGACGGCGCGGCCGGTCACCGGGGTGAACCCGGCGCCGGCGGCGAGCCGGTCGGCCTCCTCCCGCGCACTTTTCACGCGCGCGTCGTGACGTCCGGCCTCCCGGGAGATACGGTCGATCTGGTCGCGGAGCCGCCGGTACTCGGCGCGCTCGCGGTGGCCGCGCCGCTGCTCGGCGGTGATGAGTTCGGTGATCTGGGTGCGGCCCTGCTCGCGCAGGCTCGTGCCGCGGGCCGTGCTCGCGCTCGCCGCGAACAGGGTCCCCGCGAGGAGCGTGAGAACTGGGATGATGCTTCCCCACCCAGGACGCCGTACATTGCTCATCAGTCAGTGCTCACCAGCGACTACGCTAACCGACAAAACACCCATGCGCGGTCCGGCGCTCCGGCCGCCGGACGCCCGAGGAGATCGATCCCACCGTGGCCAAGTCGAAAGTGCGCAAGAAGGCCGTCTACACGCCCCCGCAGAAGTCCAAGGCGCCCGAGGTCAGCCCCCGCTGGCTGGTGCCGACGATGGTCGGGCTGTGGCTCGTCGGCCTCGTCTGGATCGCCGTCTTCTACGTGACGGCCAGCACCGGCACGAAGGTGCCGGTCATGACCGACCTGCACAACTGGAACCTGGGCATCGGCTTCGCCGCGATCATTCTCGGCGTGATCCTGTCGACCCGCTGGCGCTGACCGCAGGTTATCCACAGGCCGAGGATCTCCCACCCCGGCTTTCCCCAGGTTTTCCACAGGCATTTTCCACAGGCTGACGCCGTTGCGTGGGGGCGCCCAGGGGCGGGGAGGGCCGGCCCCCCCGAAAAAGTCCGGTTTAGGAAGGCCGGTGTTGTCACCCACCACGCCCCCAGCCGCCCCCGCGAGA
>NZ_JBEYTW010000080.1:0-41679 GCF_040643275.1 Spirillospora sp. NPDC047418 | reverse complement strand
TGTGGCGACGGCGTCACCAAGCCCGCGCCCGCTGGTTCCACCAGCGAGCCCGAATCAGCCGACCATGACAAGATCACGATCTCGGACTGCCGTACTAGACGCTGCGAGGCGCTGTTGGGGCGGGCGGTTTGCGGGACGCCTGCCGCCTGCCCGCCGGATACTTGTGCGGCGCCCTCCGCGGGGGGAGGTGCCACGGACCTTCCGGGCAGACCCACTAGAGTTGGGGGAACCGGAGAGGAAGGCAATTGGCGGGATAGAGGCGGCATTTCACCCAGGAGCATAAGGACGAGATTGTCCGCATGGTCCTGGACAGCCCGCGCCCCATCGCCCATGCAGTCCGTGAGGTCGGGTACGTGCGGTGGGCGGTGTGCGTGTGTGCGGTGGGCCGTGCGGTCCTGGGGTAGCGCTGCGTCGGCCAAGTGACGCCGGGCGTGCTGGGGTGATGATTGGGCGGTTTGGTGGCCGGCCCTGTTGCGGTGCGCCGTGCGGTGGTTGGTGAGGTTCCCCCCCGCAGCACGGACAGTTGGGGTGAGATGGGTCAGGTGGCGGCGGGCGCGGGTGCGTCTGTGCGGCGGGCTACGGGGTCTGGCGTGGCGCTCTGCGGGCCGGATGGCGCAGGGTGCGTTGGGGTGGTGGCCGCGCGGTATGGGCGCGGTTTCGGGCGGGTCGGGTGGCCTGCGCGGTGGCTGGCGCGGCCTTGTGCGGGCCGGGTGCGGCGGTGGGCGGGTGTGGCGGTACCGGATGGCTGTGGGGGCGTGGCTGTGGGGCGTGGTTGGGCGGGTTTGGATTGTGCGGCGGCTGGGCGGTGTGGCGTGGCGAATGTGTGGGGCTGGGTGGTGCAGGGGGTGCTGGGAGGGGTTGTGGTTGGAGGTTCAGGCGGCTTGTGGGACGTCTGCGGGGGACTTTAGGACGTCGTACATGCCTAGGGGGAGTGTGTCGCCGTAGAGCCAGTCGTTGACCGTGCCGTCGAAGTCGGCGGGCGGGCTTACGGTGACGAGGCGGGAGGTCAGCGGGGTGAGGGCGATCTGGAACGGGGTCGGCGGGTTGAGGGGGACGCGCCGCGTGGTGCCCCAGAAGTCGTTGAAGTCGCGCTGGGTGAGGTCGAGGACGGCGGGTGAGGTGCGGGTGCGGCCGGCGGGCCCGGTGGCGAGCCAGGACCAGTGGTCGGTCAGGAGTCGGCGGGCCCCGGTGCGCAGGACGTTCAGGGCGGCCAGGTCGTGCGGGCAGGCCACGTCGGTGATCTGGAGTTCGGGAAGGCCGAAGCGGCGGAGGCCGCGGGTGCGCAGGTGGACGCAGGAGCACCCGTTGACGCCCTCCGGGTCCAGGTCGGGATCGGGGGCCGTGCAGCGGCCGTTGGCGCGGAACGGTGGCAGGACGTCCCCCAGCCAGCGGTCGGCGAGGACGAAGCGGGTCCGCTCGGTGGCGGGCGGCGGCAGGATGTGGCCGGTCACGAGGTCGGCGGTGACGCCGCCGATCGCCCCGGCGATGGCGTACGCGGTGGCGCGCGCGACCTGGACGGCGCGCGGCTGGTCGGTGATCGGCGCGCAGGCGGTGACGACGGCGAACTCGGCGGCGTCGTTGAAGGTCCGTGCGGCCCGCCGGTCTTCGGGCGCGGCGGCCTGGACGCGGCTCGGGTCCCAGCGCAGGGTCGTGAGGTCCTCGCGGGTGACCCGCAGTTGCGTCGAGCCGAGCCGTCCGGCGATGTGGGCGTGATACGGGCCGGACTCGGCTCGGCGGACGAGACCGGCGAGGTCGTGCGGGACGCCGTCGGCGGCGACGGCGAACCGCGAGGTCGTGGTCGCCGGAACCGGGAATGCGATCTGGGCCATGGGGCTGCTCCTTCCAGGACGGGACACGGTCAGCATGCGCGACCGCCCGCCCTTGGAGCAGTAGAACGCGGTTCTGTGGATAACCCTCCGTCAGCGGGCACGGGCGCGGGCGGGGCCGGGGGTGCGGCCGAAGCGCCCGCGGAAGACGCCCGCGGAAGACGCGCGTGAAGTGCGCTTGGCTGGCGAAACCATGGCGGTGCGCGATCTCGGCGACGGTCGTCCGTGCCATCGCAGGGTCGGCCAGGTCAGCCTTCGCCTTCGTCAGGCGGCGGTCTGTGACGTAGCGTCTGGGCGTGAGCCCCTCGGGTTGAAGATGCGGCTGAGGTGCCGGACCGAGATGCCCAGAGCGGCCGCCACGTGTGCGGCGTTCAGCCCCGGGTCGTGGAGATCCCCGGTCGGTGTGGTCCTTCGCCACGAGCAGGTGCAGCAGGCGAGTGGGGGACGCGGGACGGGCGCCGACCCTTCCCGCGGCGAGCAGGCAGAGAAGTCCGAGGGCCAGGTCGTCGGCGTGTGCAGGTCCTTCACCCAAGGTCAGGGCCGGGCCAAGGAGAAGAGACCGGAGCGTGCGTGAGGCCGGAGTGACCTGGGACGTGCTGAGGGTGATGGGCGCTGGCAGAGCGGACGAACGGAAACGCCCGATGTCCCCGCGCTGACCGTCAAGCAGCCCCGGAGTGATAGCAGACCGCTTCGCCCTTGGGAGTTCCGGATCGGCTTCAGGTTCTTCCAGAACTCGGTGGTCGCGTCCTCCGGCATGGCGTCCTCTAACCGCGGTGGGGGCCGTTGACCAGCAGTGAACCGCGTGCGCCCGGCGCCGTCTTCCCCCTGACGGACGTCCGGGATTGCCTGGTGAGGACCGGCCGATTCGCCGGACGCGCGTCGCGACGTTGGGTAAAATCATGATCACTCGCCGTTAAGATCATTGGAAAGGTGACGAGATGTGCCGACTTTTCGGGATGAGCACCGGTGGTCCGCGCGCCAGAGCGGACCACTGGCTGCTCGACGCACCCCGGAGCCTGCGCGCGCAGAGTCACCGGATGCAGCACGGCGCGGGCCTCGGCTGGTTCTCGCTCGGCGGCGAGCCCGTCCGCGACCGGGCACCCCTGGCCGCCTTCGAGAATGCCGACTTCGACCTGCACGCCCGCAACGTCCCGTCCCACACGTTCGTGTCGCATGTGCGCGACGCGTCCGTGGGCGGGCTGACGGTGCACAACTGCCACCCCTTCGTCATGAACGACCGGTTGTTCGCCCATAACGGCGTGGTGAAGGGCCTGGACACGCTCCGGACGTGGCTGACGGACGTCGAGCGCGCCCACGTCTCCGGGGAGACCGACTCCGAGCTGGTGTTCGCCTACCTGACCGCGGAGATCAGGCGCCGCGGTGACACGACGACCGGGATCATCGAGGCGGTGCGCCGCATCGGCGCCGAACTCCCCGTGTTCGCGCTCAACCTGCTCGTCGCCGAGGCCGGACGGCTCTGGGCGCTGCGCTACCCGGAGAGCAACGAACTGTGGGTCCTGTCTCCGACGCGGGGCGGTGCGGACGGGCCCGGACACCGCGCCGGCGCCCCCGGCCCCGTGCCCGCCGTCGTCCTCGCCAGCGAACCGATGGACGACAGCCCCGGCTGGCGGCTCCTCGACCCCGGCGAACTCCTGGTGGTCGACGGGTTGGCGGAGACTTCGCTCTTCCCGTTCGAGCCGTTGCGGCATCCGCTGCGCCGCTCCGACCTGTCCATTCGCGAAGCGGCCTCCCAGGCGACGGCCCCGGCCGGTCCCGCCCCGACCGTGTCCGTCGACTCTGTCCACGGCACCACCGAGCTGGTCCGTGGCTCCGCAGGCACCCCGATCGCCCCAGGCCCCGCCGTCCGCATCCCGGCCGATCCCGGCCCCGCCGGCCCAGGCAGCGCCGCACCCCCCGCACCCGCCGTGATCACCGGTTAGTGAACGCCGATCGGTCGTTGTCTCCCTGCTGGTCGTGGCGCGGCACGGTCGACTCGGGTGACGGTGGCCCCCGCCATGATCACTGGTTGGGTGGGCGCTGATCGGTCGTCTGTGGCCCCGCTGGGCCTGGGCGTGGTCCGGTGGGCTCGTGACGTTGCACCGCTGGGCTCCGTGGGCAATGCCTGGTCAGCCGTCCGTGGGTGCGCCGGTGGCGGGGCGGACGGGGCGGCCAGGTGGTGGTCGGTGGTTGCCGGTGGTGTTCGATTGTCGTGGTCGGGGCGCGGGGACGGCGGTCTGCCTCGGGGCGCCTTGGCCGTGGTTCTCAGGTGATGTGGGGTCGTCCTCGGGTGGTGTGCCGGGGGTGGCCCGGTACGCGGTGTCCTCAGGCGTGCGGGGCAAGAAAAAGGGGGTTCCGCTCCGGGGGTCGCTGCGCGTGGTGATCGTGTGGAACGGGCGGGCGACAGCGCCTCGAGGCCCGTCTGTCTAGTTCCGACACGCCGTTGACCACGGAAAAGACCAGCTTCGGCCGAATTCGGGGTGATTCGCGCGGCATCGACGGCGTAATCAGGGGGAATGTGTACGTTGGGGAGATCAACACTGCTGTGAGCTGCGGGGACGGACCCCGCCGCCCAGCCTTGGAACAGGAGGTCCCCGTGGCTCGAACACTGTCGAGGGGCACCCGGGTCACCGGTGCCGAACGCACGCAGCTCGCCGCCGAGCTCGCCCCGCGCTACGCGGCCGGCGAGAGCATCCGCGACCTGGCCGCCGAGACCGGGCGGTCGTACGGGTTCATCTACAACGTGCTGAAGGAGGCGGGGGTGCCGTTGCGCGGCCGGGGCGGCAACACCCGGCGCAAGAAGGACTGACCCGCTCCCAGCCACTACCGAGGACCAGGAAGAAGCGAGCACATGACCGGACGTCCCCCTCGCCCCCCGGGGGGACCCCGTGCGCTACGAACGGTCGGACGCCCCGGTGACCTCGAGGCGCCCGTTCAGGCTGGCGAGGTCGGCGGCCGCCCGCCCGGCGACCCAGCCCTCATAGTTGGACACCGAGCCCGCCCGTCCCTTGGCGAGGTTCGGGAACATCGTGTCGACGGCCTGCTCGACGGCCCGGTCGCGCGCCGCCAGTACGGGGAGAAGATCCTTCCCGCCGGCGTCCGCGGCCGCCCTGTCCGCGGCCTCGCCCGCGGCCTCGCGCAGGCGTTCGCCGATGCGGGCGGCGTAGGCGTTGAGAAAGGCGTGGCGGAACGACCGCGTCCGTGACCGCCCCCGCGCGTCCCGCCGCGGACCCGCGTGCACCATGGCGGACGTCGCCTGGACGAGCAGCGACGTGAAGAGCATCTCCACCGCGGCGAGATCGTCCGGAAACCCCAGCACCGTGGAAAAGCCCAGCTCCCGGTGCCAGACCGCTCTGCAGCGGTTCGCGTCGGCCACCACCGTCAGCAGGACGGCCTTCGGGGCGTCGTACGGATGGTCCACCGCGATGCGCCGTCCTGCGGACCCGCCGGTGTCGCCGCTCTCGGCGGCGATCAGCGCGCGGTCGATGCTGTGCCGCGCCATCAGCTCCTGGGCGCGGGCGCTCAGCGCCTCCGCCTCCTCGGGGAACTCGGTCGACTCCGCCTTGGCGAGCAGCGCGCGGACCTTGCTCAGCATCCGCTGATCCACTTCCCGCGCGTACTCAGGCCCAGTGCTCATTCCCGCTCCGGACGCGCCCGTGTCGGTGGACGCGCCGGGGGGCGGGGTCAGACGGGGCAGGTTCGGGAGGGTCTCCAGGAGGCGGATCAGCTCGATCGCCGTCGTGATGAAGACCGCGCGCTCCACATGCTCGCGTTCGCACCATTCGGCCGGGTGCGAGTCCTCGTCCGCCCACCAGACGGCGGCTTCGAGGGAGGTGAGTTGCTCCTGCCACCGGCCGTCCACGGTGGTGGCCGGGTAGGCGCGCATCTCGGCGGCGATCGCGTCCGCCGCCAGCCGCGCGTGCCGGGCGGTGTGGCGGCGGGACGCGAACCGGACCACGTCGGCGGGCTGCCAGCCGCGATCCCAGGCCGTGGTGACTCCCTGCCGCAGCCGTGCGGTGACGCACCGGTCGGCGGCGAGCGTCCAGTGGGGCGTGCCTGGACGGTCCGCGAGGTCGGCGACGTGGCGGCCGAACGCCGCGCCGTCGCCTCGGTGGAGCGACCGCACCGCCTCGGCGGTCACCGCCGCGGCGGCGTCCGCGCCCGGCGAACCGGGCCCGCGTCGCCACGACCTGCGCACCGCCACCTCCCGCTGTCCGACATCACGGCGCACGTCGCATCCTGCCATCCGGAACCCGGCCGGGAGGCGGAAGGACCGCCCGGCCACGTAAAAGGCCCCGGCCGCCAGGGCCGGGGCCGTGCCGGGCGGGGTCAGAGATCGCGGTGGTCGTCGCCTCGCATCTCGTCCACGACGACGCTCTGGTAGGCGCGGGAGGCGTCGGGGACGTAGCTGAGCCGTGCCAAGGCCCTGCCGTCGTTGTCCCTGATCTCGAAGTGGTAGCCGTCCCCGGCCTCGCCGACATGGGCGACGGCCTGGTCGTGCCGGAGCCGGCACATCGTGTCGACCTTCTCCAGTGCCACCTTGAGGCTCCCCGCGTCGCTGATGAGCCGTGCCGGCTCGCTCGTCTCCCATATCTCGAACATCGGTGCTGTCCTGTCGGCGGTCGGGTGGAAGGAACGGGCGGGGCATTCCAGACGTCGGACACAGCTTGCGCCCGTTTGGTGGATCTTTCAATCATCCGAGGTATCGGATTGATCACTATTCGAAGTTGTCCACGCTCGCAGCGTCATGACCGCATGTGGCGGAAGACCAGTCCTTCCGCGGGCCGGTCCCGGATCGATAAGGTCGGCCGCACAGAACCGAATGAGATTCGGAAGGGGCCGCAGGTGGAGTACCGGGTCGTGTCCATCGTCCGTGACCACGCCCGCGACCGGGGGACGGCGCCGGCCGTCACCGGCGACGGGCGGACCATCGGCTACGCCGAACTCGACGAGCGCTCCAGCCGGGCGGCGCAGGCCCTGCGGGCCGCGGGCCTGGGCCCCGGCTCCCGGGCCGCCTACATCGGCAAGAACGCGCCCGAGTTCTTCGACCTGCTGTTCGGCGCCGCGAAGATCGGTGCCGTGACCGTCCCGGTGAACTGGCGGCTGACCCCCGCCGAGATCGCCGCGGTGGTCGCCGATTCGGGCGCGCCGGTGACCGTGCTGGACGCCGAGTTCGCCTCCCTCGCCGGCGAGCTTCCCGGCACCGTCGTGCTGACCGGCGACGAACACGAGCGGTGGCTGGCGGCGCATCCCGCCGACGATCCCGGCTTCGTGGGCGAATCGGACGACATCGTCGTCCAGCTCTACACCTCCGGCACGACCGGGGTACCGAAGGGCGTGCAGCTCAGCAACGCCAACTTCGAGGTGGGGGAGCGGATGGCCCGCCGCTGGCGGCTGGACGGCTCGTCGGTGAGCCTCGTCCCGATGCCGCTGTTCCACATCGGCGGCTCCGGCTGGGCGCTGGCCGGGCTCTACGCGGGCTGCCGGCAGGTGCTCGTCCGCGACATCGACCCGGCCGAGCTGGTCGGCACCTTCGAGCGCGAGCGGATCACGAACGCGTTCATCGTCCCGGCCGTCCTGCAGTTCATGTGCCAGGTGCCGGGCGCGGACGCACGCGACTACTCGGCGCTGCGCGCGATCACCTACGGCGCGTCCCCGATCACCTCGCAGGTGCTGCGCCGCGCCCTGGACACCTTCAAGGCGCCGCTCTTCCAGCTCTACGGCATGACCGAGACGACCGGCGCGATCGTGCAGCTCGACCCCGAGGACCACGACCCCGAAGGGCCCCGCGCCCACCTGATGCGCTCCGCCGGACGCCCCTACGACTGGGTCGAGATCAAGGTCGTCGAACCGGGCGGCGGCGCCGAGCGCGCGCCCGGCGAGGTCGGCGAGGTGCTGACCCGCTCCTCGCAGAACACTCCCGGCTACTGGAACCGCCCGCAGGAGACGGACCGGCTCCTCGCCGGGGACGGCTGGCTCCGCACGGGCGACGCCGGGTACGTCGACGACGAGGGCTACCTGTTCCTCACCGACCGGATCAAGGACATGATCGTTACCGGCGCCGAGAACGTGTACCCGATCGAGGTCGAGGAGGTCCTCGCCGCCCATCCGGCCATCGCGGACGTGGCGGTGATCGGCGTCCCGGACGAGCGCTGGGGCGAGACGGTCAAGGCCGTCGTGGTGCGCGAGCCCGGGGCGGAGCTGACCGAGGACGAGGTGCTCGGCTACGCGCGGGAGCGCCTGGCCGGGTTCAAGCGCCCCCGCTCGGCCGACTTCGTGGACGCGCTGCCCCGCAACCCCAGCGGCAAGATCCTCAAAAAGGACCTCCGCGCCCCCTACTGGGAGGGGCTGGGCCGCACCATCGCGTGACGCGCGCAAGGGCTCGGTTCAGGGCTCGGTTCAGGGCTCGGCTCAGGGCTGGACGCCGGGCTCGACGGCGACGACGGTCGATTTGGCCTCGGGCTCCAGGAACCGCAGCAACGCCTCGCCTTCGACGGTCAACTCGTCAACGGCCGCCTGGGGGAGCGCCTCGAAAG
This sequence comes from Spirillospora sp. NPDC047418, assembly GCF_040643275.1. NCBI lineage: Bacteria > Bacillati > Actinomycetota > Actinomycetes > Streptosporangiales > Thermomonosporaceae > Spirillospora > Spirillospora sp. NPDC047418. Next base: position 33,320 of record NZ_JBEYTW010000080.1, on the reverse strand, counting down.
GACGCATCCGCAGTGTCGCGACCTTGCGTTTGTACTCGGTCTCCCAGATGCCGCGGGCGAAGCCGTCCCAGAGGAACACGGCACGGACGCGCAGGTTCTTCGTCGTGAGCATGGGCCGGTGCTCGTCGGAGATGACGCGCCTGCGGTCGGCGTGCGCCAGGACGAGGCTGTCGAACTCGGGCAGGAACCGGGCCGGTGCCGGGACGTCCTCGCCAGGGCGAGGCGCGTCCGGCAGGTCGAGGAGCTCCCTGCCCTTGTCGTCGGTGAAGACGCGAAGGCCCGGACGCAGGCGTTCCAGGGCCTCACCGGCCGACTGCAGCCCGGACCACGTCTGCGCGTCGGCGGCGGATGCGGGCCCGTAGGCGGCCAGGTAATGAAGCATCAGCTCATCGATCGCGGCATCGGCCGCCGGTGCGGCCCCGAGCCAGGTGTCGGCCAGCGTGAACTGCGACGTGCGAGGGTAGCCCCACCGGTCCTGCGTCGGGACCATGACGAGCGGCACGCACAGGCGCACGGCATAGCCCAAGGCACGGTCGTTGACGTCCGGGAACTGCTCCTGCAGCAGCGCACGCACCTCGTTGAAGGTCCGGGGTGCTTCCTCTAGGAGCGAGCGTGCCGCCGGGACGACCTTTTGCAGATCCAGCCCCTTGGCGCGGTCGCCGAGGACGCGCAGGGCGCCGTCCAGCATCGGCTGCATGGCCGTACGAAACGCCATGTAGTCGGAGCTCGTCATCAGGTGCAAGGTGGCGCGCATCATCGTCGCGCGCACGAGCGACCTGTCGTGCAGCGCGGAATGCAGATCGGAGGCCCGGAATCCCTCCAGCCGCGTCCACAGGCCCAGAAACGGCGGCTTGGGCTCCTGCGCCTGCATGCCGCACAGCCGGCCCACCGCCTCGGCGACGGGGACCGTCTCCCGGGTGAGCAACATCTGCCGCGCGAGGGTGGCCCGGTTGAGCGCCCGGACGCTGAGAGTTTCCGTCATTCGTCCAGGATGCCGTCAACGGCGTCCTTCACGCAGCGCCGCAGCCATGCGTGGGCGGGGTCGGCGTCGTAGCGCGCGTGCCAGGCCAGGGAGAGCACCAGCGGGGGAAGTTCGAACGGGATGGGGATACGGACGAGCCCGAGCCGGTCGACGAGCCGCCGGTGCAGGCGCTCGGCGGCGAATCCCATCAGATCGGTCTCCTGGATGATGAACAAGGCCGTGGTCACCGTCGGCACCGTTCCCATCAGGTGCCGTGCACGTCCCATCCCGGCGAGCACCTCGTCGATCGGGCCGGACAGGCGGCCGCGCCGCGTGGACGTGAGCTGGACCGCGCCCGCCCAGTCGTCCAGCGTCACCCCCTGCCGCCCGGCCAGCGGATGCTCCGGCCGCACGACCGAGACGAACCGGTCCCGCAGGAGCGGCTCGACCCGGGTCTCCGGGGGCTGTCCGGCGCTGATGACACCGATCTCCAGATCCACCGCGTCGCGCCGGAGCAGGTAGTCGTCTCGCGGCCCCTCTCCAAGGAACCGCAGGGTGACCCCTGGTGCCTCGCGGGCGACGCGTTCCAGCAGCGACCCCGCCAGGAAGGCGACGGTCCCCTCGTCGGCCTGGAGGGTAAAGTTCCCCGACAGTGACGCGAGGTCCAGCTCGTCCTCCGGGGAGAAGAGGGTCTCGGCCCGCCGGACGAGCTCGCGCACCTCCGCCCGGATCGCGAGGGCGCGCGGCGTCGGCACCATCGCCCGGCCGGAGCGGACGAGGACCGGGTCGCCGAGCGCCTTCCGGATCCGCCCGAGCGTCCGGCTCATCGCCGGCCCTGACAGGTGCAGCCGTTCCGCCGCGCCCGTCACGCTTCCCTCGTCCAGCAGCGCGTCGAGCGCGACGAGCAGGTTCAGGTCCATTCTGGATTGCACGAGACGCACTCCTCACGTGCAAAAGATGCATTTGAAAGCAAGTCACGCTCAGTTTACGTTGGAGATCGCGGAGGCGCCGCGCGGCCCGGATATCCCTCCTCCGCCTTCCGTCAGGACGCGTCCCGGCAGGACACGTCGAGACGCGTCCCCTCTCAACGACTCACGAGGAATCCCTCATGACGCTCGATGCCGTCCGAGGCGCCGCGCCGCCCGGACCAGTCCCGCCCGCCGTGCGGGCGATGATGCCGCTGATGTCGGCGTGCGTCGTCCTGGTCGTGGCCATGGTCGCCGCCATCAACCTGTCCATCCCCAAGCTGTCGGCGAGTTCGCTCAACCCGTCCTCCACCGAACTGCTGTGGATCGTCGACTCCTACGTCCTGGTGTTCGGCTGCCTGCTGATCCCCGCGGGCGCGCTCGGCGACCGCCTCGGCCGCAAGGGCGTGCTCCTGTCCGGCCTCGCCGTCTTCGCGGCCGGATGCCTGCTGTCGGCCGCCGCGCCCGGTGTCGCCGTCCTGCTGGCCGGACGGCTCGTGACGGGCGCCGGCGCCGCCCTGGTCATGCCCGCGAGCCTGTCGCTGCTGCTGCAGGTCACCCCGCCGCCGGGGCGCCCGCACGCCATCGCCGCCTGGACGGCCGCCACCGGCGTCGCGGGCGCGGCCGGGAACCTCGGCGGGGGAGCGGTGCTGCAATGGCTGCCCTGGCAGGGGCTCTTCCTGGCCGGGGCGCCGCTCGCCGCCGTCCTCGCGGTCCTCGTCGCCCAGCTGGCGCCGCGCGGCGAGCGGCACCCGGCCGACCTCGACCCGGCGGGGGCCGCGGTCCTCACCGCGGCCCTGTTCGCCCTGCTCTTCGGCATCATCGAGGGCCCCGGGCGCGGCTGGTCCTCGCTCCCGGTGCTGGGCGGCTTCGCCGGGTCGGCGCTGCTCATGGCGGTGTTCGTCCGGTACGCCCTGCGGGCCCGCCACCCGGTGCTGGACCCGCGCGTGTTCGCGCTCGCCGCGCTGCGCAGCGGGGTCCTCGGGATCGCGCTGGCGTTCTTCGGCCTGTTCGCGCTCTTCTTCGTCAACGCCCAGTACCTGCAGTACGCCAAGGGGTACTCGCCGCTGCTCACCGGCGTCGCGATCGCGCCGCTCGTCGTCGGGACGATCGCGGTCTCCAGGCGCGGTGTCGACCTGGCCCGGCGCTTCGGGAACCGCGTGGTGGTCGCCGCGGGAATGCTGACGCTCGCGGCCGGACTCGGCCTGCTGTCGCTGGCGGACGCATCGACCCCCTACGCGCTCTACGCGGCGGACCTGCTGGTCCTGTCCGTCGGGATGGGCCTGTGCGTCCCGACGCTGTCGGTCGGTGTGATGGCGGCGCTCCCGCCCGAACGTGCGGGGCTCGGGTCCGGGGTGAACGGCGCCGCCCGCGAGATCGGCAGCGCGCTCGGTGTCGCCGTCCTGGGGACGGTCCTCGGCGGGCGGTTCGCGGACGGCCTGCCGCCCGCGCTCGCGGGGCGTGCGCACTCGGCGGGGGAGGCCCTCGCCGCAGCGGACGCGGCGGGCGGCGGTTCCGCGGCGCACGCTCAGGTGGTCGAGGTGTTCACCGGTGCGATGGCGGCCGGCTTCCAGGTGGTGGCCGTGACCGTCGCCCTGGGAACCGTCCTGGTCGCGCCGGGCCTTCCCGGACGCGCGCGCCGGACCCTTGGAGCACGGGGCAAAGGAGATATATCGTGACCAACGAGATATGTCGCGAGTGTGGAGGTGTGAGGGTGCCGACAGAAGAGAGCGTGCAGGCGCGCGGTGTCCGGGGCCGGCTGCTCGACCTGATGTTCGTGCGCGGCCGCGTCGAGGACGTCCGGTCCGGGCCCGGCCGGATGCGCTGGATTTGGATCGGCGGTGTGCCGGGCCTGGACTGGACGCCCGGCCAGCAGGTCAGGGTGCACGTGGCGGACATCACCTCCGCCAGGACGTGGGTCAGCGGGGCGGTCCGCAACGCGCTGCGCACCTATTCGGTATGGGACTACGACGCGTCCTCCGGCCTGATGGAGCTCTGTGTCCTGGACCACGGTGAGGGCGGGCCCGGCGAGCGATGGGCACGGGACGTCCGGCCGGGCCGGGAGGTCGTCTTCGGCAAGCCGGAGGGGAGTTTCGGCCTTCGCCCGGCCGCCTACCATCTCTTCGCCGGCGAGGAGACGGCGTCCGTCCCGTTCGGGGCCATGTTGCGCGCCACAGCGGCGGACGACGCCGTGCACGGTGTGATCGAGGTCTCCCGCCCGGAGGACCGGCTCCCCGTACCCCGGGGCGAGGACCTGACCTGGTGCCATCGCGGGGACGCCTCCGCCGCGGACTCCGCCACGCTCGTGGCCGCCGTGCGCCGTCTGGATCTTCCGCCCGGGCCGGGAATCGCCTACGTGGCCGGAGAGGCACGCACCGTACAGGCCGTCCGTGCCCACCTCGTCCGCGAACGCGGCTGGCCCCGCAGATCCGTGCTGGTCAAGCCGTTCTGGACGCCCGGCAGGCGCGGGATGGAGTGACCCTGGAACGATCGAGGGGCACGGGGGTTACGGGGTGATATTTCTTGAAATGCACGTGCATCAGCCCTTGCACCTGCACGCCATCCCTAGCAGGATGATCCCGGACCCCCGCACGTGAACTCCCCGGAGATCGCGATGAACGCACACTTGAGCGACAGTGACCGACAGGCGCTGCGGCTGGCGCAGGATCTCCGCGAGGAGATGCTGGCGGCCCTGCCACAGCTGCCGGCCGCCCCCTCGGTCTCCCCGTTCGTCGACCAGTCGGGGATGCCCAGCGTCCTGCTGAAGATGGACGCCGAGACCGCCCACGCGCTCATGGCCGTGCTGGCCGAGCGCCGGGCGGGGCCGGGCGGCGCGCCCGGAGCCGAGCCCCGCCGGGCCGACGGCTCCCACGTTCCACCGCCCGCCGCGCAGGCCGTCCCGGCGGCGCAGGGCCCGATCGTGGCGGCGGCCGGCCCGTACGGCGAGCCCGCCTATCCGGGCACCGCCTACCCGGGCGCCGCTTACCCGGAGGCCGGGTACCCGGAGGCCGCGTACTCGGGCGCCGGCTACCAGGAGCCCGTCTATCAGGACAGCGCGTACCAGGACCCTGCGTACCCGGACACCGCTTACCCGGCGACGACGTACCAGGAGACGGCATACCCGGACACCGCGTACCAGGGCCCGGGCTACGCCGAGGCGCCCTTCGTGCCGCAGCAGCCGGGCGCCCCGCTGTTCACCGGCGGCACCGGCCCGACGCCGCTCGTGCCGACGGTCTACCCCACGCACTGAACCCGGCGTCCCCCTGAGCCTCGCTGCGCGCTGACCCCGTCTTCGGCGCGCTGGCGAGGCTTTACCTTCCCTGGGGCCATGGCTGGAATGCCCGTTGCGGTCAAGGTGTTCTTTACGGTGTCGTGGTGATGCTGCGAACCTTCGTTCCAGCGTTCCGCGGACCCTCTGCCCGGTTCGGGCCACCACCCGAGAAGAAGATCTACCTGGGCAAAGGTAAAGAAAACCCGAGTTTGGCGAATGTACGGTAACGCCGTATATAGTCAGGCTCAGGTTCGGGTCAAAGTACCCTTGACCTGGCTAATCGCAAAGCCGTCGCTTCCCGCCCGCCAGGCGGGATCCTTCGCCGAATCGCGGCCGTACCATGCACCGGCCGCACACCGAGTCGGGCCCGTGAGCCCCCGGTCGGCATCCTTCCGCTTCATCTGAGTCCGTGACACCCGCACGTCCGAGGACGGTCGTGCGCCAGTGAGCGCGGGCGCGATCCGCCATGCCCGTGGATCGTTCCAAGCGGGTCCTTCCCCGCGGCGGCATCTCCCGAGTCCCGAGTCTCGGAACCGCTCACCCCTGCCCGGAAACAGCGCATCGCCCCCCGAACGGAACGGCGGTGCCACCGGCGCGGAGCGGCAGCCCTGTACCCCGAACGAAGGAAACACATGCAGCAGCGAGCGATCAACGTCGTCCTGACCGGCGTCACCGGCACCGCCCTCGCGGGCATGCTGGTCGCAGGCGTCGCAGCGGCCAGTGACGACTCCGCTCCGGAGAAGCAGTTCCTGGCGCAGCAGGCCGTGGCCTCGCAGGAGCACCAGACCCCCGCGGACCACCCGCAGAAGAACATCGACAAGGCGACGGCCGGCTCCAAGACCGAGTCCAAGGCCGGCTCCGAGGCCGGCTCCAAGACCGACGGCAAGCGCGAGAAGAAGGCCGCCGAGTCCCTGCTCAGCGGCAAGACCACCGCGTCCTACTTCTGGGACGACGGCTCCGGCGTGAACGGCGACACCGGCGCCCCGGCCGGCGGCAAGCCGATGCAGAAGGGGCTGTTCGCCAGCCCGAGCTGGCCCCTGCACACCAAGGTCAAGGTCAGCTACGACGGCCGCAGCGTCACCGGCTTCGTCGGCGACCGCGGGCCCGGCAAGCCCTCGCACCGGGGCGTCATGCTGGACCTCGACACCTACACCTTCCGCTACCTGCTGGACGGCGGGAAGCCGAAGAGCAAGTACAACGCCGGCACCGGCGAGGGCCACCTGAAGAACGTCAAGTGGGAGGTCATCTCCTGGGGCAAGGGCGCCGGCGAGAAGGGCAAGCCCCAGCCCTTCGGTTCCTGAGCCGAGCGCCCCGCACAGACCCGGCACAGGGCTGCCGGTGCATGGGAGAGGGGATCCCCCGGTATCGCGAGATCACCGGGGGATCCCCCTTTCCAGCTCTCCGGCCGCCGCGCTCATCCGCCGTGCCCGGTGATCGGGGCCTCGATGAGCAGGGGCGCGGCGAGATCCCCGGCCCCGGCGACCGCGTCCCGGAGCTCGGCCGCCGAACCCGCGCGCAGCGCCTCGACGCCGAACGTCCGCGCGGCGCTCCGCCAGTCGATCGCCGGCGGAGCGAGGTCCATGCCGACGTAGCGGCCGTGCCCGGCCGCGCCTCCGCCGTCCTCGTCGAGGGTGTCCTTGAGCGTCCGGTACTCGCCGTTGTTCATGACGACGAACGCGACGGGGACCTCGTACCGGGCCGCGCTCCACAGGCCCTGCAGGCCGAACATCGCGGAACCGTCGCCGAGCACCGCGACGACCGGGCGGTCCGGGGCCGCCATCCGGGTGCCGACGGCCGCGCCGATGCCCCAGCCGAGACCGCCGCCGACCGTGTGCACGTACGAGCCGGGCCGGTCCTGCCGCAGCACCGCCCGCAGTCTCAGGCCGGTGGTGATCGCCTCCTCGACCACCACCGCCCCCTCCGGCAGGCCGGCCGCGACGGCGTGGGCCGCCGCGCGCGGATCCATGGGGGAGGGCCCGTACGCCCCCCGCGCCTCCGCGTCCACCGCGTCCCGCGCCCGGCCGTGCCGGGCCGCGAGCCGCTCGATGCGCTCCCGCGCGGACGGGACCCGCCCGTCCAGCCGGTCGGCGAGCGCCCGCAGCGTCCCGGCCAGGTCGCCGGTCAGGCCGTGCCGGACGGCGAAGTTCCGGCCGATCTCGGCGGGATCCTCGTCCACCTGCACGATCGCCAGCCCTTCCGGGACGGCCGGGCCGGGCGTGTAGTGGTGCGGCGTGAACGCGTGGCATCCGGCGATGAGCGCGGCATCGTGCCCGGCGAGCGTCTCCCGGATGACCGCGTTGCGCGGCGGCAGCATCCCCGCGTACAGCGGATGCCCGGTGGGGAAGTCGATCCCGTCGTTCATCGGATGGTGGTGGACGGCCGCGCCGAGCCGCTCGGCGACCGCGACCAGGTCGGCGACGGCGCCCGCCCGCCCCACCCCGTCGCCGGCGACCACCACGGGACGTTCCGCGCCGGCCAGCAGCGCCGCCGCGGCGGCCGCGTCGGCCGGGCCCGGGCCCGTCACCGGCGAGCGCGCCGGTACCGCGACGTCGGCGTCCTCCGCCAGCAGGTCGGTGGGGAGCGACACCAGCACCGGCCCCGCCGGGGGACGCGCCGCGAGCGCGAACGCCCGCCGCAGCACGAGCGGGAGGTCGTAGGCGTGCTGCACCTCCACCGCGTGCTTCGTCGCCGTCGACGCGAGCCCGGCCACGTCGCCCGACAGCATCGGATCCTGCCCGAGGTGCCGCCGGTCCTGCTGGCCCGCCACGATCACCATCGGCGTCCGGGACCGGAGCGCGTTCAGCATCCCGATGAGCCCGTTGGCGACGCCCGCCGCCACGTGCAGGCTGACCAGGGACGTCCGCCGCGACGCCCGCGCGTGCCCGTCCGCCATCGCCACCACCGACGCCTCCTGCAGACCCAGCACGTACGGCAGGTCGGGAACCTCCGCCAGCGCGTCCATCAGCGGGAGTTCGGTGGTGCCGGGGTTGCCGAAGACTCGCGTCACGCCCTCGTCCCGCGCGATCTCCAGCAGCGCCTCGATCGGCCTCATGTCCTGCCTCTCCCTTGCTCGCGGTGATCAGCGCGCCGCGGCCGGCGCACGGCGGAGCCGCCGTCGATGTCGATCGTCTGCCCGGCGAGGAGGCTGCCGCCCGCGCCGCACACGTACGAACCGCACACGTACGAACCGCAGCGTGCGCCGTCGCCGCCGCGCTGGCAAGAGGCCGGGGTCGTCGGCGTCCTCGCGCTCCCGGTGTCCGGCGTCGGAGCCCGGGGCGTTCGCCGGGCGCGGCTAGGCCGCGAGCAGGGGGATGACGGGCGCGAACTCCTCCATGGACGCGTCCGGGACCTGGTAGTAGGTGAAGCCGTAACGGTCGCGCCGGGCCAGCATCTGCTCGGCGATGTGCTCGGGCGGGCCGACGAACTGGGACGGCATGTCCAGGACGAGATCGGCCAACGACGCGCCCCAGCCGCGTGTCACCGCGACCCGGGCGGCGGTACGGCGCGGATCGGCGCCGAACGTGGGCGTCACCATCATGCTCAGTTCGATGTCGCGTCCACCGGCGGCCTCCCGCACCCAGCCGACCTTGCGGGCGATGGTGTCCGGCAGCCGCTCGGTGACCTCGTCGGAGATCGCCCCCTCGGGGAGGGCGCGGGGGAGGATGCCGACGGTGTCGGCGAGCCGCCCCGCGATGCCGAGCATGCGCCTGCTGCCGGCCCCGACGGCCAGCGGCGGGCGCCGATCGGGACGCGGGAACGCCGTCAGCCCGCCGACCCGGTAGTGCTCCCCGGCGAACGCGGTCTCCTCGCCGTCCAGGAGGCTCCGCAGGATCCGCAGCGACTCCTCCAGCCGCCCGACCCTGGTCCCGGCGGGGTCGAAGGGCATCCCGGCGGCCTCGTACTCCTCGCGCAGCCAGCCCGCGCCGATCCCCAGCTCGAACCGCCCGCCCGACAGGTGGTCGAGGGTGGCGGCCTCCTTGGCGAGCATCACCGGATGCCGGTAGTCGTTGGCGAGGACCATCGTGCCCAGCCGCAGCGCGCGGGTGACCGACGCGGCCGACGCCAGCGCCACCATGGGGGCGAGCTGGTCGCCGAACGGCTCGGCGACGAAGTGGTCCCGCAGCGTCAGGACGTCGTATCCGAGTTCCTCGGCGCGGCGCGCGGTGCCGGCCAGGTCGGCGCCCGACCGGATCGACTCGCCGACCACACCGAAGCGGAAGTTCTTTGGCATCCCCCGAGCGTGCCCGCGCACCGGGCGGGTCCGCTGGCAGGAATCCGACGTGAGTGTCGTCGACCGGCGGAACGGGGCGAGCGGCTCGGTCGCCGTCCGTGCGGCGTAAGGGCGTCACCGACTGCCCCGTTCGCGCCGGTCACTGTCCAGGCTGCGTCCCCTCGCCCGGATTTTCAAGCATCGCGGGCTTCACCTGCTGAGACAGCAGCTGCCCGGGCCAGTCGCCGACCGTGAACCGCGCGACCGGCTCGAAGCCGTTGCGCCGGTAGTACTGGACGAGCCGCCCGTCATCGCCCGCGTAGCAGTCGACGCGCAGCAGCCCGGCGCCGCTCGCCCGCGCCTCGTCCCTCGCCCTGGCGATGAGCGCGCTCCCGACGCCGTGCCCGGCGAACGCGCGGTCGGTCACCAGCAGCGTGATGTAGAGCTCGGGCTCCTCGATCGGGTCGATGTAGCGCGGCGGGCGCGGTGAGACCGCCATGACACCGGCGGGCCGGCCGTCCACCTCGGCCACCCGGATCTCGTCGTCGCGGGCGATGCCGGTGATCCGCTCCACCCGGTTCGGGTCCCGCGACCAGGGCTCGCTGCCCCACTGCCCCGTCCGGCCGTTCGCCGCGAGCCACGCGACCGCGCCGTCCAGCATCGCGAGCAGCAGCGGCGCGTCGTCGGGCCCGCCCCCGCGGATCCTCATCGCGAGCCGATGAAGCCCTGGGCGCGCTGGAACAGGCCCAGGGTGATCGCGTGCAGCAGGTCGCCGGTCTCCTTCGGCGCCTTCCCGGCGAACGCGCGGGCGTGCGTGCCCTCCAGGACGATCCCGAGCTTGAAGCAGGCGAGCACCGCGTACCAGGTGATGGACGACAGGTCGCGCCCGGCGACGGCGTCCGCGCGCTCGGCGTAGGCCGCGACCAGCTCGTCCGCCGAGGGCAGGCCGCCCGCCGTGCCCAGCGGACCGGCCAGCGCGGCGCTCTGGTCGTCGCGGTCGGGCCAGGTGGCCAGCAGCCAGCCGAGGTCGAGCAGCGGGTCGCCGATCGTGCACATCTCCCAGTCGACGATCGCGGCGACCTCGGGGCCGTCGAAGGAGTACATCAGGTTGGCCAGGTGGTAGTCGCCGTGCAGGATCCCCGGCCGCCACACCTTGGGGCGGTTGTCCTCCAGCCAGCGGGCGACGCCGTCCAGGCCGGGGATGTCGGGGCCCGGGTAGCCGTCGAGGGCGCCGTAGGAGTCGAGCTCGGACATCCAGCGGCCCACCTGCCGCTCCAGGAACCCCTCCGGCTTGCCGAAGTCGCCGAGGCCCACGGCCTCGTGGTCGACCGCGCCCAGCGCCGCCAGCGCGCGGGCCGCGTTCAGGCCCATCTCCCGCCGGACGGACGCGTCGCCGGCGTGCGTCCCGGGGAGCGCGACCGTGGCGTTGAAGCCCTCGACCGGCGTCATCAGGTAGAAGACGGCGCCGCCCAGCACCGACTCGTCCGGGCAGGCCGCGATGAGGCGCGGCGCCGGGACGCCGGTGCCGTCGAGCGCCGCCAGCACCCGCGCCTCGCGGCGCAGGACGTCGTTCGTCCGCGCGCGCAGATGGGCGGGCCCGCGCCGCAGCACGTAGTCGCGGCCGCCCCGGCGGAACCGGATCAGCGTGTTCTGCGTGCCGCCCGCGAGGGGCGCGACGTGCTCGAACGGGCCGCCCGGCAGGTCCCGGCCGTCCATCCACTCGCCGAGGACGCCGAAGTCCACGAGGGCGCGGTCGATCTGCTCAGGCTGCACGGCGGGTCCCTTTCCGACAGGGTCACCCGGAGGGTAACAGTCATGCACTTGCATTACTTACTGAGGTGGGCCGATTATCTGAGGGAACCGACGCAGGAGGCTCGCCATGGCTTGGGACTTCGAGACCGACCCCGACTACCAGGAACTCCTCGACTGGGCGGACGCCTTCGTCCGGGACGAGGTCGAACCGCTCGACCTCGTGCTCGGCAGCCCGTACGACAAGGACGACCCCCGCTACAAGCGGCTCGTCCGCCCGCTGCAGGACCGGGTCCGCGACAAGGGGCTGTGGGCGTGCCACCTCGGCCCCGAACTCGGCGGGCAGGGGTACGGCCAGGTGAAGCTGGCCCTGCTGAACGAGATCCTCGGACGCTCCCGGTGGGCGCCGTCGGTGTTCGGCTGCCAGGCGCCCGACTCCGGCAACGCGGAGATCATCGCCCACTTCGGCACGCCCGAGCAGAAGGAGCGCTACCTGCGGCCCCTGCTGGACGGCGAGATCTCCTCGTCCTACTCGATGACCGAGCCGCACGGGGGAGCCGACCCCACGCTGTTCACCACGCGCGCCACCCGGGACGGCGACGGCTGGGTCATCAACGGCGAGAAGTGGTTCTCCTCGAACGCCCGCCACGCGACGTTCCTGATCGTGATGGCCGTGACGAATCCCGATGTGTCGGCCTACCAGGGCATGTCGATGTTCATCGTGCCGGCCGACGCGCCGGGGCTGACCACCGTCCGGAACGTCGGCGTCGGTGGCGAGCGCGAGGGCTCGCACGGCTACCTGCGCTACGAGGACGTCCGCGTGCCCGCCGAGAACCTCCTCGGCGACGAGGGCGGCGCGTTCGTCATCGCGCAGACCCGGCTCGGCGGAGGCCGCATCCACCACGCGATGCGGACGATCGCGCAGGTCCGCAAGGCGTTCGACATGATGCTGGAACGGGCGGTGTCCCGGGAGACCCGGTTCGGGCCGCTCGCCAAGATGCAGATGACCCGGGAGAAGATCGCCGACAGCTGGATCGAGATCGAGCAGTTCCGGCTGCTCGTCCTGCGCACCGCCTGGCTGATCGACAAGCACAGGGACTACAAGAGGGTCCGCAAGGACATCGCCGCGGTGAAGGCCGCGATGCCGAAGGTCTACCACGACGTCGCGCAGCGCGCGATGCACCTGCACGGCGCCCTCGGCGTCTCCAACGAGATGCCGTTCGCGGGCATGCTGCTCGCCGCCGAGGCGCTCGGCATCGCCGACGGCCCCACCGAGGTCCACAAGATCACCGTGGCGCGGCAACTGCTGCGCGACGTCGAGCCCGCCGACGGACTGTGGCCGTCCCAGCACCTGCCCACCCTGCGGGAGGCGGCCCGCGAGCGCTTCGCCGACGCCCTGGAGCTCGCGATCGGCGATGAGTGACACCCGCGAACGGCTGCTGGACGCCGCCGAGGCCCTCTACGCCGCGCGCGGCGTGGACGCCGTCAGCCTCCGGGAGATCCTCCAGGAGGCCGGCGCCCGCAACGCCACGGCCGTCCAGTACCACTTCGGGGACCGCGCCGGGATCCTCCGCGCGATCTTCGCCCGGCACGCACCCGACGTGGAGGCCCGCCGGCACGCCCTGCTCGACGCCTACGAGGACGGCGAGCGGGGCGTGCGGCCGCTGGCCGCCGCCCTCGTCCGCCCGCTCGCCGCACGCCTCGCCGACGCGTCGGGCCGCGCCTACCTGCAGATCTGGGCGGACGTGGTGAACCGCCCCGACCCGCTCGTCCCCGTCGCCGTCCTCGACGACCCTCGCGACAGCCTGTGCCGGTGGCGGGCCCTGGTCGAACCGCTCCTGGAGGAGGACGCGGCACGCCTGCACCGCCGGTTCACCGCCATCCTGTACGCGTCGATCGAGCTCGCCCGCCGCGCCCGCTCGGGACCCCGGACCGACGACCGCCTGTTCACCAGCTACCTCATCGACGTCGTCGCCGCGATCCTCGGCGCCCCCGTCTCGCCGGAGACCCGCCGCCTCGCCGCCGAACGCGACGCCGCCCGCCGCTGAGGTGCCATTCGTCCAAGACGCGCGGATCCGCGCGCCGCAGACTGGGCATGTCACACCCCGCAGCCGACCTCCAGGGAGGACGACATGACCAGCGAGATCCGCCGGACCTTCTACCCGCTGATCCGGGCCGCCGACCCGGCACGGACGATGGCGTGGCTGGAGGAGGCGTTCGGCTTCACCGAGATCGCGGCCCACAAGGACGACGCCGGGAACATCGTCCACGCCGAGCTGCGCTTCGACACCGGCATCGTCATGCTGGGCGCCGCCGAGACCCCGGCGGCCGCGATCTACGTCGCCGTCGACGACCCCGACGCCCACCACGACCGCGCGAAGGCGGCGGGCGCCGAGATCATCAGGCCGCTCACCGACCAGGACTACGGCTCCCGCGACTACGCGGCCCGCGACCCGGACGGCAACGAGTGGTACTTCGGCACCTACCGCCCCTGACCGGCTACCGCCCCTGACCGGCCCAGCGCCCCTGACCGGCTACCGCCCCTGAGCGAGGCGGCGCCCCGCGACGAACACCGCGGCCGGATCCGCCAGAACCGCGGGGTCGTCGCGCGGGTCGCCGCGGTAGGCCACGAGATTGGCGGGGTGCCCCGGCCGGAGCCCCGACACGCCGAGGAAGTCGCAGGCCGCGGTGCTCGCCGCGGCCAGCGCCTTCTCCGGCGGCAGCCCCAGCTCGACGAGCAGCGCGACCTCCGCGGGGACGCTGCCGACGACGTCGGTGCCGGCGAGGATCCGGACCCCGCGCCGGTCCGCGACGCGCAGCAGGGCGGCGGTGCGCTCCCGCTGCAGCATCCGCCGCGCGCGGCGCTCGGGGTCCTCGCCGGGGCGCTCGGCGAGCGCGGCGCACAGCGTGGGCGTCCAGGCTCCGCCCGTCTCCGCCAGCGCCGCCACGTCCGCCTCGCTCATGCCGTCGCCGTGCTCGATCGAGTCGACGCCCGCGGCGACCAGCGCGCCCGCGAACGCCGTGGTGGTGTGCGCCGCCACCCTCGCCCCGGCGCCGTGGACGGCGCGCACCAGCTTCCGGACGTCGTCCACCGAGTACGTCGGGACCGCGTCGCTCGGCCGCAGCGCACCGCTCTCCATCAGCGGGAAGTCGCCGATCAGCTTCACCCACCGCGCCCCGGCGCCGATCTCCGCGAGCGCGGCCTCGATCAGCCCGTCCGGCGACACCGGGGAATGCAGCTCGGGGAAGTACTGGCCCTCCGGCGCGAGGAAACGCCCGCAGGCCATCAGCCCCACGCCCTCCGGATCCTCCAGCAGCCGCAGCGTCATGCTGCCGGGGCTGCCGAGGTCCCGGACGACCGTGATCCCCGCCTCCCGCGCCGCGTGCAGGTTCGCGCGCGCCTCCCCGAAGCTGAGCGGGCGCGGCCACCCGTCCGAGCCCGTGCCGACGGTCAGGTGGCAGTGCGCGTCGACCAGGCCGGGCAGGAAGAACCGCCCCGGAACCGGCTCGCCGCCGTCCGGCGGCTCCGGAGTCCACCGCCCGCGTTCGTCGATCCCGCCGGCGCCTGCCCGTCCGCCGGGCAGGAACACGCCCTCGACCCGCCACCCCGCCATGGCTCGAATCTATGACCATTCCCGGCCGGCCGGAAGATACGGCGATCATCTGAGAGGATCGGCGCCATGGACGCGCCGATGCGGCTGCGCGACGTAGGACCCGGCGACCTCGACGCCTACGTCCGGATGCGCTGCGACCCGGTCATGATGGCCGAGCTCGGCGGCCCGCTGCCCCGGGAGGGCATGGCCGCCAAGGTCGCCCGGGACGCCGCCGACGCCGCGGCCGGCAGGGCCTGGATCAAGATGCTCGTCCCCGCCGGCGATCCGGCCGCCGTCGCCGGGACGGTGTCGCTCTGGTCCCATGCCAAGGACGGCGGGACGTTCTCCGAGATCGGGTGGATGGTCCTGCCCGAATGGCAGGGCCGGGGCGTCGCCAAACAGGCCGTCCGCACGGTCCTCGAAGCCGCCGGCGACGATGGCCGCTGGGGCCTCGTCCATGCGTTCCCGGGGGTGACGAACGGCCCGTCGAACGGCATCTGCCGCTCCCTGGGCTTCACCTTCGTCGCGGAGGAAGAGGTCCTCTTCGCCGGCGAACACCTGCGGGCGAACCACTGGCTCATCGACCCCGCCGTGATCCGCGGCAGTTGATCCGCCCTTAATGAAAGGCCGCGGAACCGGTCACGGTGTTACGGTTCGATGGCCGGCCGCGGGACTTCGGTGCGACTTCCGGAACCCACCTATGAAGTGATGATTCGCTGCTCGCGCCCTCCTTCCCCGGCCGGCGCCTTTCACTCCCCGAACGCCCCCGACCGACCCTGGGAAATGATGAGCGAGACGTTCGCGGACCTCGTCGCGTGCGAGGACGTGCTGATGTTCGTCAACGCGGCGATCACGTCGACCGGGCAGCGGGAATTCCACCACGACGCGGGGGAGCAGAGCCTCAGCCTCGATTTCCTGCACGAGTACATGCTGGCGAATTACCGGGAGGTCTACGCGGCCGCCCTCGCGCTGGACGTCAACGACCACAACGCGGCGCTCATCATCCGGAACCTGCTGGTGCGGGCCGGCGAGGCCGGGGTCGGGCAGCGCAGGCGGGAGGGGCTGCTGATCGCGCGCCGGCTGGAGCGGATGCCGCAGCAGCGCGTCCACCGGGTCTTCCGCGAACTGCGCCGGCTCGGGGTGAACAACCGGCGGACGCGCGCCATCATCCGCGACTGGATGGCCGGGCGCCGCGACCCCGCGTTCGACTTCGTGAAGTACCGGGGCGCGGTCCGGGACGCCGCCCGGCACGCGCACCTGCGGCTCGAGAAGGAGCAGCACGACTTCCTGTTCGCGCCGCACAGCGTGAAGTCGTTCCGGACGCCGATCTTCGAGCAGTGGCGGAGGGCGCACTACGAGCAGGCCGCGGTCTACGGGCTTCCGTACACGGTCGCCGAGGGCTTCGCGGCCAGGCACCGGATTCCGCGCGAGGTGTTCCTGGAGCGCATCGAGCACCGGATGACGCGGCTGGAACGGCTGCGCCTGCAGGGCGGCGGCGTGGAGGCCGACCTGGGGAGGATGCCGCTGACCAGGCTCGCGTCCTACGTGCTGTCCCTGCCGCTGGACGAGCGGGCCGAACGCCGGGCGCAGCTGTCGCAGGCGATGCGCACGGCCGCGCGGCGGGTGGCCGGGCCGGCGCGCGGGTCGTGGGGGAGGGTCGCCGCGGTGCTCGACGACAGCTACTCCTCGCTCGGGTCGGGGGAGAAGCGGCGCCGCCCGCTGGCGGTCTCGCTCGCCGCGCACTACCTGCTGGAGGCGCTCGCGCAGGAGTACACGCCGCTGTGGACGTCGGGACGCGCCGATGAACTGCTGCTCCACCCGTCCGGGCCGACACCGCTCGGCCTGCGGATCGTCGACGCGCTGGACACCGCTCCCGAGCGGCTCCTCATCGTCTCGGACGGCTGGGACAACGCGCCGCCCGGCCTCGCGGCGGACGTCCTGCGCATCTGGCGGACGCGCCTCGACCCCGGCCGGCGGGTGCTGATCGTCCATCTCAACCCGGTGTACGACGCCGGCGGCTTCGACGTGCGGCGGCTCGCTCCGGGCGTTCCGACGGCGGGGATCCGCGACGCCGAGAACCTGCCCACGCTCGTCGAGCTGGCCAGGTTCGCCGAGGGGCGGGTCGGGCTCGGCGACCTCCGGGCCCACCTCGACGACCGGGCCGCCCGCTTCCTCGGAGCATCACCATGAGCCTCTCGCTGGACGGCCTGGAGACGGGCCCGGCGCAGGTGTGGGGGTCGGTGCGGCTCGTTCCGCTCATCCGGCGCGAGCCCGTCCCCCATCTGCGGCTGCACCGGAAGGTGTACCGGGAGCCGGTGACGATCGTGGACGTGGGAGACGCCGCCTATGTCTCGTTCGTCCCGCACGCGTTCGTGGCGAGCTGGAGCGACGCCGACCAGACACCGGCGGCCTCCTACGGAACGCGGCTTCTGGAGCCCGGTTCCGGGGACGCCCCGCCGCGCATCGCGGTACGGACGACACGGCGCATGGCGCGGAAGGCCGGCAGGGACAGGCTCCGGTTCCTGCCCCTCCACCTGGCCGTCGAGGGGTATCTCGCGCTGCACTTCGGCGGCCCCGGGATCGCCTGGGAGGAATGGTCGCGCAGGGCCGTCGCGCGCGGCCTCTCGCCGCGCTGCGAGGAGACCTATGCCGGGCTCCGGGTGCGCGGACTGGAGGACGCGCTCCGGATCTTCGAGATCCATCCCCGGCAGTGCGGGGTCATGGTCTACGTCGCGGACGCGCTGGCGAGCGCGTTCGCCGTCCCCCATCCCGACGACTACCGGGCCCTGCACCCGACCCTCGTCGAGGACCTCTTCGGTGAGCTGATCTACATGTACGGCCTGCTCGGCGCGCCCGCCGGCGACCTGTCCGCACGCATCGACGACACCGGGATCCGCTCCCTGGAGGACCTGCGCGCGGCGGCGGAGGTCCGCCGGGAGGAGTGGGCGTCGTTCCACGACGCGGTCATGGCGGGGCGGCTGTTCGACGCGGGCGGATCCCGCCAGGTCGTCCAGCACCTGCGCGGATTCGAGCTCACACGGTTCCTGCCGTCGTTCGCGCTGCGCGAGGAGAACCACATCGGCGAGGCGATCACCGGCGGGGACGGCCGCGTCGCGTACCTGAAGTCGTTCCGGCTGTCCGACGCGCAGGTGCGGCGCGGCCACCTGCTCGGCCGGCTCGCCGGGCACGACTGGCGGCTGAGCGCCGCCGCCGCCGCGCTCGGCACCGACGAGGCGGCGCTGGCGCTGCGCCTGGAGCGGGCGGGGTTCGGGTACCTGCTGCGGCAGGACGTCCTCGACCACTACCGGGCGCGGCGGCGCGCTACCTGAGGCCGGCGAAGAGGTCCTCCTCCTTGCCGGGGGCCTCGATGCGGCAGAAGTGGCGGACGAACGCCTCGAACGAGAACGCCGCCCGCTGCATCTCCTCCGGCATCCGCAGCAGGAAGATGTTCTCGCCCTGGCTGGCGTGCGCCTCCAGGGCCTTGCGCTTGGCGTCCACGTGCGCGGACACGTCCACCACGCTGGTGATCAGCTCGTCCGGGGTGCCGAAGTCGTCCGGCGGGTCGAAGTCGATCTCCACGCCCGACTCCCGGACGGCGTCGAACATCTGCTTGATGCCCGAGCGGGGAATGGCGGTGTAGTACAGCTTGTCGGGCACGCCGCTCTTCTCGGCGGCGGCCAGCGCGATGCGGTGCGCCTGGATGTGGTCGGGGTGCCCGTAGCCGCCGTTCTCGTCGTAGGTGACGACGACCTGCGGGCGGTAGCGCTCCATCAGCTCGGCCAGCCGCCCGGCGGACTCGTCGAGGGGGACGTTCGCGAACGCGCGCGGATCGTCGTTGGCGTCCCAGCCGTCCATGCCGGAGTCGCGGTAGCCGAGCAGCTCGAGGTGGCCGATGTCGAGCAGGCCCGCCGACTCGCGCAGCTCGCCGAGGCGGCGCCGCGCGACCTCCTCGGCGTCGTGGCCGGGCTCGCCGGGTTTCACTCCGCCGGAGTCGTCGCCCTGCTCCCCGTTGGTGCAGGTGACCAGGACCGTCCGGATGCCCTCGGCGGCGCTGCGGGCGAGCAGCCCGCCGGTCCCGAGGACCTCGTCGTCGGGGTGGGCGTGGACGGCCATCAGCGTGAGTTCGTGCGTCATCCGGGCTCCTCAAGGGTTCGGCCGTCCACCCTACGTCCCGAAGGCCGGAGTCGATCAGGTCTGGGACGTGGACTCCGCCGGGGAGAGGTCGGCGACCGTCAGCGGCCGCGCCGGCGGGTCGAACGGGAACTGGGAGGCCGCGTTCGTGCCGTCCACCATGAGCAGTTCGCCCGGTGCGAGGAGCCGCCAGCCGGTGTGGTCGTCCATGCGCTCGCTGGCCACCACGTGCGCGAAGCACGGCTCCCGGTGCGACGCCACCCGCACGTGGCCGGGCTCGCGGTCGGAGTCCAGATGCCGGGTGTCGCCGGGTTCGCCCAGCTGCGGCGAGTGCACCCAGAGCTCATGGGTCTCCGGATAGCGCAGCGCCCACAGCCGGCCCGATTCGGCCAGCAGCACGTTGAGGGCGAAGACGG
Source organism: Spirillospora sp. NPDC047418 (assembly GCF_040643275.1). Taxonomy (NCBI): domain Bacteria; kingdom Bacillati; phylum Actinomycetota; class Actinomycetes; order Streptosporangiales; family Thermomonosporaceae; genus Spirillospora; species Spirillospora sp. NPDC047418. The sequence continues at coordinate 14,024 of NZ_JBEYTW010000080.1, read as the reverse complement.
GCAGTTCGGCGGCGATGCGCCGGACGGCCGCGATCAGCCCGGCGGTGGTGTCGCCGTGCCGCCGGATCTCCGCCGTGATGTAGGCGAAGACCAGTTCGGAGTCGGTCTGCCCCTGCATGAGCGCCCGGTCCACGTCGGTGAGCCACGAGTCGAGGACGTCGAGGTCGCGCACCACGCCGTTGTGGGCGAACAGCCTGTCGTCCATGACGAACGGGTGCGAATTGTGCACGTCGACCGCTCCCGTCGACGCGTAGCGGACGTGGGAGACGTAGGTGTGGGAGACGACGTGGCGCGCCTCGGCGTTGAAGTCGGCGTCCTTGAACGCGGCGATGGGGGCGCGGTCGCGGACGGGCTCCTCGCCGAGCGAGAACCAGCCGAGCCCCGTTCCGTCCGGCATGCGGCGGCTCTGCAGGCTGAGGCTGAGCGGCGCGTCCAGCAGCCAGAACGTGGCGCGGACGCGCGCTCTGCCGGTCGTCATACCGAAAAGGCGGCACATGACCGGAGGATGCCCAGCCGAACGCCCTCTATGACTCCGGCACCGGGAAACGACCTTCGACGGCGGGGCGCCGATGACGTACCGTCCGGTGTATGGGGTCGCCTGTGGTGCTGCTGGACGTCGACGGAGTTCTCAATCCATTCGAAAGGCCCCATAGCGGTTTCAAACGGCATAGGTGCTCGCCCGACGGCAGGATGTTCCGGCTGTGGCTCAACCGGGCCCACGGCCCGGCCCTGCTCGAACTCGCCGAATCGACGGGGGCGGAACTGGCCTGGGCGAGCTACTGGTGCGACAACGCCAACGCGTGGATCGCGCCCAGGGTCGGGCTGCCGGAACTGCCCTTCGTCCCCATCCCGCATTACCCCGGCGGCGAGGAGGGCCGGTCGCTCGGCGCCTGGAAGGCCCGCCACGTGGCCGTGTGGGCCGAGAGCCGCCCGTTCGTCTGGTTCGAGGACGAGCCCGACGCCACCGAGTGCATCGCCGGCGAACCCGGCGTCGCCGAGCACCTGCTCGTGGAGATCGACCCGCTGACCGGCCTGACCGACGAGCACCTCGACACCGCCGCGGCCTGGCTCCGCGCCCTCGCCCGCTGACCCCCCGGGAGCAGCGGACGCCGGGGCGCTTCCGGTGAACGGCCGCGAACGTGCAGGATGGGACCGTTGTAAGCGATCCCTGACGAAGGAGTGCCCCCCATGAGCCCTCTCGCCGGCCGTACCGCTCTCGTCACCGGAGGCAGCCGGGGGATCGGGCGGGCCGTCGCGCTCGCCCTGGCCGCCGACGGGGCGCGGGTGGGCATCGCCTACCGGCGCGACGAGGAGGCGGCCCGCAAGACCGTCGCCGACATCGAGGCCGCCGGTGTGGAGGCCCGCGCGTTCCGCGCCTCGGTCGACAGCGCGGACGAGTGCGCGGGCCTGGCCGCGCGGGCCGAGGCGGAACTCGGCGCGGTGGACATCCTCGTGCACAGCGCCGGGATCGCCAGCCGCGGCCACAGCGTCGCCGACACCGACCCCGCCGAACTGGAGCGGGTCATGCGCGTGCACGCGTTCGGGCCCCACCACGTCAGCCGGGCGCTGCTGCCGCTGCTGCGCCGCGCCGAGCGCGCCGACATCGTGTTCGTGTCCAGCGTGATCACCGACGTCATGCCGGCGTTCGGCGGCCCCTACGCGATGGGCAAGGCGGCCATGGAGGCGCTCGCGCAGGTCCTCGCGAAGGAGGAGCGCGGCAACGGCATGCACGTCAACGTGGTCGCGCCCGGTCTCGTCGACACCGACATGGGCCGCCGCCTCGTGCGCGCCACGGCCGGTGTCGAGGACATCCGCCGGCACGACGCCGCGTCCCCCTACGGGCACGTGTGCTCCCCAGAGGAGGTCGCCGACGTGGTGCGGTTCCTGGTCTCGGACGGCGCGTCCTACGTCACCGGGCAGCGCGTCGTCGTGGACGGCGGGACGTTCTGACGGTCAGTGGCGCGTCCAGTCGGGCTGGATGAAGTCGGCGACCCTGACCTGCCGTCCGAGCAGCACCACCTCCCGGAACTGCCACAGCATCGCGCCGGTCGGCGCGTGGACGCGCCAGTTCGGGCCGAGCCGCATCTGCAGGAGGCTCCCGCCGTCCGGCTGCGGTACCCACCGCGGCGTGTCTTCGGCCGCCAGCCGGCGCAGGCTCGTGTGGTGGACGGAGTGGACCTCGTCCGGGTTCGGGACGAGCGGCCCCGGATCCTCCAGCACCACCACGAGCGGCGTGATCGCGAAGCCCGAGCTGGCGGGGAAGTCGTCGAGCCGGCCGAGCACGTCGGCCGGTCCGGCGGCCAGCCCGATCTCCTCGTTCAGCTCCCGCAGGGCCGCGCCCTCGGGCGTCTCGCCGTCCTCCAGGCGCCCGCCCGGCAGCCCCCACTGGCCCGCGTTCCGGCCCTGGTAGGCGCGCTTGATCAGGATGACGGCGGGCGCGCCCTCGTGCCGGACCGCGCACAGCACCACCCCGGCGCGGCGCAGGCCGGGCGCGCCGGGCACGGTCGTGTGCGCGAACGCGCCGAGCCGGCCGGCCGCCAGCCTCCGGAAGGCGTCCAGGTCGTCGAGGGGGTCGAGCGGATCGAGCGGATCGAGGGGGGCGGTCATGTACCGATACTGCCAGGGACGCCGCCGGGGCCCGCCTCCCGGGCGTACCGCGCGGGCGGCGTCCCCACCGCCGCGGTGAAGTCGCGGGTGAAATGCGCCTGGTCGGCGTAGCCCAGCTCGGCGGCCAGCCCGGCCCAGTCCGCGCCGGCGCCGGACGCGGCCCGCTCGGCGGCCTCCAGCATCCGGAACCGCCGGATCACCCATTTCGGATTGATGCCGACGTACTCGTGGAACAGGCGCTGCAGCCCGCGCACGCTGAGCCCCTCCTCGGCGGCCAGCTCGTCCACCCGGACGAGGCCGGGGCGCTCGGCGATCCGCGCGACCACCGAGGCGGCGCGCTCGGCCGACGGGTCGGGCCCGGGGGCCGCCCCGGCCAGGAACTCCTCCAGCCGGGCGACGCCCTCCGCGGCGCTCGCCGCCGCGAAGACCTCCCCGGCGAGTACCCGCCCCGCCGCGCCGAACACCTCGTCCACCTCCGCGAAGCGGCCGGTCAGCGTGGCGGCGGGCGCGTCCATGAAGGGCCTGAACCCGCCGGGCCGGAACGCCGCCCCGATCACGCGGCCCGCGCCGTGGATCTCCTCGACGAACTCGTCCCGGACCACGCCCGCGATCCGCGCACGCGTCGCCCCGGACGTCAGGTAGCTCGTGAACGTGACGTGGACGGACGGCCGCGTGAGCACCTGCTGCCGGTGCGGCGGCCCGCCCCGCAGGTCCCACCGCAGCACCCAGAAGTCCGCCACGAACGGGGCGAGCGCGGGACAGGGCGCGGTCCGCTCGACGCCGAAGTGCTCCAGGCCCGTCCGGGGGCGCAGGATGCCGCGCGTTCCGCCTGGCAGGGATCGGTCCATCGGATCCACGCTACCTGTGTCGCATTTCTTCAAGACCCGCGCCGCGTTCCCTCCTAGTGTGGCCCCATGTTCGAACTGATGAGCGAAGAAAAGACCATGGACATACGGAGCCAGATGCTCCCCGCCGCCGAGACCGCGGCGCGGATCGTCCTGGAGATACCGGCGGCGAGGCTGGACGCGCCCACCCCGTGCCCCGAATGGGACGTGCGGGGCCTCGTGAACCACCTGATCCTGTGGAGCGGGCGGGGTGAGGCCGCCGCGCGCAAGGAGCCGCCCACCGGGCCCGGGGAGGACCACGACTTCACCGCCGAGCCGCACTGGGCCGAGCGGTTCCAGGAGCAGTCCCGCAGGACCGCCGAGGCGTGGCGGGACCCCGCGGCGTGGGAGGGCGCCACCAGCCTCACCGGCGCCAAGGAGGGCATGCCCGCCGGATTCATCGGCGGGATCGTGTTCGTCGAGTGCATCCTGCACGGCTGGGACCTCGCGGTCGCCACCGGCCGCGAGCCCGCCTTCCCGCCCGGCACCGTCCGGGCGGCCTGGTCGCAGACCGCCGCGATGGCCGAGGTCAGCCGGCAGTACGGCGCGTTCGGGCCGGAGGTGCCCGTGGCGCAGGACGCGCCGCTGCTCGACCGGGTCCTCGGCCTGGCCGGCCGCGACCCGCGCTGGAGGCCCTGAATCGCGGCGGCGCGCGGGTCCCGGCGCGAGCGGGGGCCCGTGCGCTCTACCCTTGAGGCATGTCTTCGAGTGCTTCGATCCGCGTACGCTTCGCCCCGTCACCCACTGGCATGTTCCATGTCGGCGGCGCCCGCTCGGCGCTGTTCAACTGGGTGATGGCCGCCCAGTCGGGCGGGACGCTGGTGCTGCGCATCGAGGACACCGACGCCTCCCGCAACAGCCCCGAGTGGACCGAGGGCATCATCCGCGCCCTCGCCTGGCTCGGCATGGACGGCGAGCAGTACGAGGGCCCCTACTTCCAGTCCGCCAACGCCGACAAGCACGCCGGCGCCGCCCAGCGGCTGAAGGACGCCGGCCGCGCCTACTACTGCGCCTGCGACCGGGAGGCGATCGTCGCCCGCACCGGCGACCAGCACAAGGGCTACGACGGCTTCTGCCGCGACCGCGGCCTGGAGCCCGGCCCCGGACGCGCCCTCCGCTTCCGCACCCCCGACGAGGGCCAGACCACCGTCGTCGACCTGCTGCGCGGCAAGCCCGTCTTCGAGAACGCCGTCCTGGAGGACTTCGTCATCGCCCGCGCCGACGGGTCGGTCACGTTCCTGCTGGCCAACGCGGTCGACGACATGAGCCAGGGCATCACCCACGTGGTGCGCGGCGAGGAGCACCTGTCCAACGCGCCCAAGCAGCAGCTGCTGTGGGAGGCGCTCGGCGGCGAGCCGCCCGTCTGGGCGCACGTCCCCGTCATCGTGAACGAGAAGCGGCAGAAGCTGTCCAAGCGCCGCGACAAGGTCGCACTGGAGGACTACCGGGCCGAGGGCTACCTCGCCGAGGCCATGCGCAACTACCTGATGCTGCTCGGCTGGGCCCCGTCCGGCGACCGCGAGATCGTCCCCTGGGACGTGATCGTCGAGGAGTTCCGCATCGAGGACGTCAACAGCTCGCCCGCGTTCTTCGACGTCAAGAAGCTCCGCGCCGTCAACGGCGAGTACATCCGCGCGCTGCCCGCCGAGAAGTTCATCGCCGAATGCCTGCCCTTCCTGGAGCAGGCCCCCTTCGACGTGGACGTCGCGGTGTTCGCCGAGCTGGCGCCGCTCGCACAGACCCGGGTCGCGCTGCTGTCGGAGATCGTCCAGATGATCGACTTCGCGTTCCTGGACGAGCCGCCGTCCGACGAGCAGTCCTGGACCAAGGCGATGAAGGGGCCGGCCGCCGCGATCCTCGCCGCCGCCGAGGCCGCCTACCGGGACGCCCCCTGGAACGCCGCCGAGCTGAAGGACCGGCTGGAGCGCATCGGCACCGAGCACGGCCTCAAGCTCGGCAAGACGCAGGCGCCCGTCCGCGTCGCCGTCACCGGCCGCACCGTCGGCCTGCCGCTGTTCGAGTCCCTGGAGATCCTCGGCCGCGACCGCACCCTCGCCCGCATCGCCGCGGCCCGGGGGCGCCTCGAAGCGTCGGCCTGACCTCCGGGCGGCCCGCGCCCGGCCCGCCCGGCGGGCGCGGGGCGACGCGCCGCGGGCCGGGACGAGCGGTCAGGACGAGCCGGTCAGGACGCGGAGGGCTCCTCGCCGGTCAGCGCCCGGCGCAGGTCGGTGAGGCGGCGGGTCAGCTCGTCGAAGTCGTCGCGGCGGGCGGGCGGGACCTGCTTGCCGACCGCCTCGGCCTGCTCCTCCACCGCCTCCAGCAGGGCCCGCGCCTGCTCGCCCGCGTCCGCGCCGGGCCGCTCGTCCAGGCGCTTCTCCTGCTCGCGCAGCAGCGCGGCCTGCTCGCGCAGCAGGACCGTCTGGTCGCGGAGCTGCTTGTTCTTGGTGTGCAGCTCCACGAACACCGACACCTTGGCGCGCAGCACCCACGGGTCGAACGGCTTGGAGATGAAGTCGACCGCGCCCGCCGCGTAGCCGCGGAACGCGTAGTCGGGGTCGCTGTTCACCGCCGTGAGGAAGATGATCGGCAGGTCCCGGGTCTTCTTGCGGCGCTTGATGTCGCGGGCCGTCTCGAACCCGTCCATGCCGGGCATGACGACGTCCAGCAGGATGACCGCGTACTCGTCGGTCAGCAGGGCCTTCAGCGCGTCCTCACCGGACCGCGCCCGGACCAGGTCCTGGTCGAGCGAGCTGAGGATGGCCTCCAGCGCGATCAGGTTCTCCTCGCGGTCGTCCACGAGCAGGATCTTCGCCTTGTCGTCCACGCGCGCCTCTCCGATTCCGGTCCCCGCCATCGACGGCCGAACGCCTCCCACGGCGACCCTACTTGCCTCGGCGTCTCCTCTCCTCAGCGGACGACGGAGGGTTGCAGCCAGTTCCTCATGACGTCAAGGAGATGGTCCACGTCCACGGGCTTCGGCACATAGTCCGACGCGCCGGAGTCGAGGCTCTTCTCCCGGTCGCCCTTCATCACCTTGGCCGTGATGACGATGATCGGCAAGTCGGCGAACTGCGGCATCTCCCTGATGGCGGCCGTGGTCGCGTAGCCGTCCAGGCCCGGCATCATGACGTCCATCAGCACGACGGCCACGTCCGGGTTGCGGTGCAGGACGTCGATCCCGGCCTGCCCGTCCTCGGCGTAGAGGACCTCCATCCCGTAGCCCTCGAGGACGCTGGTGAGCGCGAACACGTTCCGGACGTCGTCGTCGACGATCAGGACCTTGCGGCCCGACAGCGCGGTGTCCAGGAAGTCCGCCGGAGGCTCCTCCACGAGGCCGTTCAGCGCGGGCTCGGGCTCGGTGGCCGGCGGGCGCTGCTCGACCGGCAGCCCGTTCTCCGCGGCCGGCAGCGCACGCGCCGCGCCGCCGTCGCCCCGCTCGCCGCCCGCCCCGAGCGCGCCGCCGTGCCCGGCCGCCTCCTCCGGCGCCGCCGGGCGCCGCCGGTCCTCGCGCTCGTTGTACTGGGCGGGCAGGTACAGGGTGAACACGCTGCCGCGGCCCGGCTGGCTCTCCGCGTGGATCTCCCCGCCGAGCAGCCGCGCGATGTTCCGGCTGATCGACAGGCCGAGGCCGGTGCCGCCGTAGCGGCGGCTCGTGGTCCCGTCGGCCTGCTGGAACGGCTCGAAGATCTCCTGCAGCTTGTCGGCGCTGACCCCGATCCCGGTGTCGATCACCCGGAACGCGATCACGTCCGGGGTGTTCCACAGCGCGGGCAGCGTGAAGTCGATGTCGCCGGCCCGCTCGATCAGCAGCCGCACCTCGCCCTCGGCGGTGAACTTCACCGCGTTCGACAGCAGGTTCCGCAGCACCTGCTGCAGCCGCTGCTCGTCGGTGTTCAGCGTGCCCGGGACGTCCGGCGCGACCTCCACCCCGAACTGCAGCCCCTTGTCGACCGACAGCGGGCGGAACGTCGCGTCGACGTAGTCGACCAGCCCCGACACCGACAGCCGCTGCGGGTGCGCCTCCATCTTCCCCGCCTCGACCTTCGCCAGGTCCAGTATGTCGTTGATCAGCTCCAGCAGGTCGGTGCCGGACTCGTGGATCGTCCGCGCGAACTCCACCTGCTTGTCGGTCAGGTTCCCGCTCTGGTTCTCCGACAGCAGCTTGGCCAGCACCAGCAGGCTGTTCAGCGGCGTGCGCAGCTCGTGCGACATGTTCGCCAGGAACTCCGACTTGTACCGCGAGGAGATCGCCAGCTGCTCGGCGCGCTCCTCCAGCGTCCGCCGGGCCTGCTCGATCTGGAAGTTCTGGATCTCGATCGCGCGGTTCTGCTGGGCCAGCAGCGCCGCCTTCTCCTCCAGCTCGGTGTTGGAGTGCCGCAGCTCGCCCTGCTGGCGCTGCAGCTCGTCCGACCGCTCCTGCAGCTCCCCGGCGAGCCGCTGCGACTCGCCGAGCAGCGCCTCGGTCCGCGCGTTCGCCCGGATCGCGTTCAGCGTCACCCCGATCGTCTCGATCAGCTGGCTGAAGAACGCCAGGTGGACGTCGGTGAACCGGCCGAACGAGGCCAGCTCGATCGCGCCCAGCACCTCGTCCTCGAACACGATCGGCAGCACGATGATGTTGACCGGGGACGCCTCGCCGAGGCCCGACCCGATCTTGACGTAGTCGGCCGGCGCGTCCGCGATCAGCAGCGGCCGGCGCTCCTGCGCCGCCTGCCCGACCAGGCCCTCGCCCGGCGCGAACCGGACCGCGCCGGTGCGGCTGCGCCGCGTCCCGTACCCGGCGATCAGCACCAGCTCGGCCTCGTCGCCCGCCCGCTCGGCGAGGTAGAACGCGCCGTACTGCGCGCTGGCCGTCGGGGTCAGCTCCCGCATGATCAGCTCGGCGACCTGCAGCAGGTCCCGGTGGCCCTGCATGAGCCCGCCGATCCGCGCCAGGTTGGTCTTGAGCCAGTCCTGCTCCTCGGTGGCGCGGGTCGTCTCGCGGAGCGTCGCGACCATCAGGTTGACGTTGTCGGACAGCTCGGCGACCTCGCCGCGCGCCTCCACCGTGATCGTCCGGGTCAGGTCGCCGCTGGCGACCGCGCTGGCGACCTCGCCGATCGCGCGGACCTGGGTGGTCAGGTTCCCGGCCAGCTCGTTGACGCTCTCGGTCAGCCGCTTCCAGGTGCCGGACACGCCCTCGACCTCGGCCTGCCCGCCGAGCCGCCCCTCGCTGCCGACCTCGCGGGCGACGCGGGTGACCTCGGACGCGAACGACGACAGCGTGTCGACCATCGTGTTCAGCGTCGTCTTCAGCTCCAGGATCTCGCCCTGCGCGTCGACGTCGATGCGCCGCGTCAGGTCGCCGGTCGCGACCGCCGTCGCCACCTGCGAGATGTTGCGGACCTGGTAGGTCAGGTTGGACGCCATGCCGTTGACGTTGTCGGTGAGGTCCTTCCACATGCCGCCGGCCCCCGGCACGAGCGCCTGGCCGCCGAGGCGCCCCTCGGTGCCGACCTCGCGGGCGACGCGGCTGACCTCGGACGCGAACGACGACAGCGTGTCCACCATCGTGTTCAGCGTGTCCTTGAGCTGCAGGATCTCGCCCCGCGCGTCCACCTCGATCTTGCGCGTCAGGTCGCCCTGCGCCACCGCGGTCGTCACCTGCGCGATCCCGCGCACCTGGTTGGTCAGGTTGTTCGCCATCGCGTTGACGTTGTCGGTGAGGTCCAGCCACACCCCGCCGGCGCCCGGCACGACCGCCTGGCCGCCGAGGCGCCCCTCGGTGCCGACCTCGCGGGCGACGCGCGTCACCTCGGACGCGAACGCCGACAGCGTGTCGACCATCCCGTTCACGGTGTCCTTCAGCTCGAGGATCTCGCCCTGCGCGTCGACGGTGATCTTCTTGCCCAGGTCGCCCTCGGCGACGGCGGTGGTGACCTGCGCGATGTTGCGGACCTGGAACGTCAGGTTGGACGCCATGCCGTTGACGTTGTTGGTCAGGTCCTTCCACACGCCGCTCACGCCCGGGACCCGCGCCTGGCCGCCGAGGCGCCCCTCGGTGCCGACCTCGCGGGCGACGCGGGTGACCTCGTCCGCGAACGACGACAGGGTGTCGACCATCGTGTTCAGCGTGTTCTTGAGCTGCGCGATCTCGCCCTGCGCGTCGACGGTGATCTTCTTGCCGAGATCGCCGTCGGCGACGGCGGTGGTGACCTGCGCGATGTTGCGGACCTGGTTGGTCAGGTTGTTCGCCATCGCGTTGACGTTGTCGGTGAGGTCCTTCCAGACGCCGCTGACGCCGCGCACGTGGGCCTGGCCGCCGAGCTGCCCCTCGGTGCCGACCTCGCGGGCGACGCGGGTGACCTCGTCCGCGAACGCCGACAGCTGGTCGACCATCGTGTTCACGGTGAGCTTCAGCTCCTGCAGCTCACCGCTCGCCTCCACCGTCACCTTGCGGGTCAGGTCGCCCTTCACCACGGCCGTGGTGACCTCCGCGATGTCGCGGACCTGCGACGTCAGCCGCGACGCCATCACGTTCACCGACGCCGTCACGTCCCGCCAGCGGCCCGTCATGCCGCGCGCCGGCGCCTGCCCGCCGAGCCGGCCCTCGGTGCCGACCTCGCGGGCGAACTGGGTGACCTCCCAGGTGAACTGGTCGAGCAGCTCGACCATGCCGTTGACCGACTTGGCCATCCGCAGCAGCTCGCCGCGCATCGGCCTGCCGCGCACCCGCAGCTCCACCCGCCGGCTCAGGTCGCCGGCCGCGACCGCCTCGACCACCTGGTGCATCCCGGTGGCCAGATCGGTGAGCTTGTCGATGATCGCGTTGGCGTCCTCGGCCGCGGTCGCCCAGGTGCCGCGCAGCGTGCCCGGGGTCAGCCGGCCGCGCAGCTTGCCCTCCCGGCCGATCTCCTGCCGGACGCGGCTGAGCCCCGCGGCCAGGTCCTGGCCGTTCTGCCGGATCTCCTCCAGGATCGCCCCGGCCTCCGCCACGGCGCCCTCGCCCGGTACGTCCAGCTCGTCCCTCGCCCTGCCGTCCCGCACGGCGGCGAGCGCCTTCAGCAGCGGCGCGAGATCGGCGTCGCTGTAGCGCGGGGTGGTGTCGCGGTACCCGTTGGGACAGGCACGTGACGCGGTACGCGGCATTCTCTTCATCCTCCTGGCCCGCGATCGACGAACATCCGGATACCACGGACTCCTTCTCCGGGCCCTCTTCCGGTTTCCCTGGGCCCACTTCCGGCCGCACCTGTACTCTACGTCGCCGGGCCGCGGCCGGGCCCGCTCGCGGGCCGACCGTGCGCAGACGTCGATTACCGTGCATCCGCGCTTGTAGTCTTCGTGTTACGGTCTGTCGTGCCACGGCGGGCCGTGCCCGGACAGTGCTGCTTCGAACAAGGGATGACGGTTGGATCGGCAGACGGCCTCGGCCACCTTCCCGTCCACCGCCGCGGCGGTGGCGGACGCGCGCCGGTTCGTCCGGAAGGTCCTGGCCGACTGGGGCGTGGACGAGGCGGCCGACGACGCCGTGCTCGCCACCAGCGAACTCGCCACCAACGCCATCGCCTACGCCGGGACGTCGTTCGAGGTCTCCTGCCGGCTCGAGCACGGCGACATCAAGATCGAGGTCCGCGACCGGCACCCCACCCGCGGCATCGAGATGCCGGGCGTCACCGCCTCTAGCGGGCGCGGGCTGCCGTCGATCGCGCGGCTCGCCGCGTCCTGGGGCGTGTCCTACGACCGCCGCACCAAGGGCGTCTGGTTCCGGCTGCCCCGGCCCGGCGCGGCCGAGGACGCCGAACCGGGGACCGCCGCCGGGCAGGACGCCGGTGCGGCCGAGGCCGCCGGCCCCGCCCCCCGCGAACGCGCGGGCGGCGAGCGGCCCGCCCGGGACCGCGGCGACCAGGCCCGCGACGGCGCCGCCGCGCAGGGCCGCGACGGCGGTCTCGCCGGCGACGTGGGCGACGTCCCCGTCGCCGGGGACCGGCTGCTGCGCTCCCCGGCCGCCGTGGAGGCCATGGAGGACGGCGTCGCCACCGTCCGCGAGACCCTCGGCGCCGAGGGCGCCGCCGTCCTACTCACCGAGCGCGACGGACGCATGATCATGGGCTCGTCCGCCGGGACCGCCGCCGAGCTGCCGCTCGGCGAGCTGTCGGTGGCCGGGCTCGCCCCCGCCGCCCGGGCCGGCTCGCCCTGGGTCGCCGCCGACGCCGACCCGACCGCCACGGCCCTGCACGCGCGCTCCCTGGCCGCCGCGCCGCTGGAGTCCCAGGGCCGCCTCACCGGCGTCCTGGTGGCCGTCTCGTCCGTGCCCGGCCGGTTCGACGAGGCCGACGGCGCGCGGCTCGGCCGGCTCGCCGACGAGATGTCGCTCTCCCTGGAGAAGGCCAGGGTGGGGGAGTTGGAACGGTCCTGGCGCGGCTGGCTCAGCTTCGTCGCCGAGGCCAGCGACCTGCTCGCCGGCACCCTCGACCAGGAGCGCACGATGGCCCTGGTCGCCCAGCTCGTCGTCCCGCGCCTGGCCACCTGGTGCGCCGTCTACACCGTCACCGAGGCCGAGCCCGACCGGCTCGCCTACGTGTGGCACGCCGACGAGAACCGCGCCGACGGGCTCCGCGAACTGCTGGAGCACGCGGGCGCCGCCCCGCCGATGGAGGGCCCCGGCCCGTGGAACGGGCTCGCCACCGCCCCCCGGCAGGTCCGCGGCGCCGCCGGCGACACCGCCACCGACCAGGTCTACGCCTTCCCGCTGATCGCCCGCGGCCGGCGCATCGGCACCATCGTCATCGGCCGCCCGGCCGGCGACCGCTTCCCGCGCAGCGCCCTCGAACTCGCCGAGGAGCTCAGCCGCCGCGCCGCGCTCGCCGTCGACAACGCCCGGCTGTTCTCCGCGCAGACCGCCATGAGCAGCGCGCTGCAGCGCAGCCTGCTGCCGCCCGGCATCCCGGAGATCCCCGGCCTGGAGGTCGCGGTGGTCTACGACCCGGCGGGGGAGGGCAGCGAGGTCGGCGGCGACTTCTACGACGTCTTCGAGAGCGGCCCCGCGCACGGCGGGCGCGCCGCGGCGTCCCGCTGGCGGTTCGCCATCGGCGACGTGTGCGGCACCGGCCCCGAGGCGGCCGCCGTCACCGGCCTCGCCCGGCACGCGCTGCGCATCCTCGCCGCCGAGGACATGTCCGTCCCGGCCGTGCTGAAGCGGCTGAACCGGCTCATCCTCGGCGAGGGGGAGCGCGGCCGGCTGCTCACCCTCCTGCACGGCGAGATCGCGGCCCGCGGCCCCGGCGGGGTGCGGATCCGGCTGACCAGCGCCGGCCACCCGCTGCCGCTCGTCCTGGACCCCGACGGCGGCGTGCGCGAGGCGGCCACGGCCCAGCCGCTGCTCGGCGTGTTCGACGGTGTGGAGTTCCAGACCGACACCGTCGACCTGCGCCGGGGCGAAGTCCTGCTCTGCGTGACCGACGGCGTCACCGAACGGCGCGCGGGCAGCCGGCTGCTCGGCGACGGGGACGGCCTGGAACGGCTGCTCGCCGGCTGCACCGGGCTGAGCGCGGGCGCCGTCGCCGCCCGCATCCAGCGGGCGGTGCGCGACTTCGGGCCCGAGCCGTCCAACGACGACATTGCCCTCATCGTTCTACGGGCGTCATGATGGAGACCAACAATCGGTAAGGTGGGGTGGCGTGGGGCTTGCCTTGCACACGACACGACAGGACGGCCGCGCGACGATCGCCGCGCGCGGCTCCATCGACCTGCACTCCTCCGAAGAGCTGCGCACTCGGCTGACCGAGCTCGTGGACGCGGGCGAGCGGGCGGTGGTCGTCGACCTGGCGGCGGTCGACTTCTGTGACTCCTCCGGCCTGAACGTCCTGGTCCGGGCGTACAAGCACGCGCGCGCCCAGAACGCCACGCTCACCGTCACCGGCGCCTACGGCCGGGTCGAGAACGTGCTGCGCACCACCGGGCTCGACCGGTTCCTGATCGAGGGCCCGGCGGAGGAGGCACCGATGGGCGGTGAGGGGACACGATGAAGAACGGCGAGCGGGCGGAGTGACCGACCCGATGACCGAGACCACACTGCGCGCGGCGCCGCAGACCGAGGCCGTCGAGTACGCGCGGCGGCTCGCCGCCCGCACCATGCGCACCTGGGCGCTGCTGGAGCGCGAGGAGCTCGTCACCGCGATCGTGGCGGAACTCGTCGCCAACGCCGTCCGGCACGCGGGCACCGCGCTCGAGCTCCGGCTGCTGCGCGGCACCGGGCGCGTCCGCGTCGAGGTCCGCGACCGCGCCTCGCAGCTGCCCCGGCTGACCGTCCCCGGCCCGCTGGACGAGTCGCACCGCGGCCTGTTCATCGTCGACCGGTTCGCGAACTCCTGGGGCGCCGACCCGGTGACCGGCGGCAAGGTCGTGTGGGCCGAGGTCGACATCTGACGGGTCCTCGGCCCTGGAACGTGCCGCCGCGCGAGAACGCCGGCGAAGGCGCGCCCGCCGGCAGGGGGGCGCGCCGTCGGCGGTGCCGCGGGGACAAGCCGGCTTGCGGTACAGCGCCGGCCCCGCGGC
>NZ_JBEYTW010000079.1:0-42043 GCF_040643275.1 Spirillospora sp. NPDC047418 | reverse complement strand
AAAAAACCTACACACCCCCTCCCCCCCTGTTTTTTTTTTTGGGGGGTTTTTTTTTTTTTGGGGTATAACAAAAAAAACAACACGCCGCAGATCAACAGGGGGGTGGGGGGTGTGGGGGTCACTGGGTTAGTTTTTTGCTCGTCAGGTTGGCGGCTCGGGCGTTGATGCATTCGCCGGTGGCCAGGTCGAAGGCGAAGTTGTGGGCCAGGCAGTGGATCTGGCCGTCGCGGACGACGGCGCCGACGGAGAGGTCCTCGCCGGCGTGCGGGCAGTAGCGGGGGATGTCGTAGCGGTCGCCGCCGCAGGCGACGGTGATGCGCTCGGACTCGTCCCGGCCGGTCTCGTACGCCTCGACGGCCTGGAGGGCGGGCGCGTTGGCGTGCTTGAGCAGGCCGACCAGGTAGTCGTTGTAGACGTCGGGGTCGCGGTAGAGGCTGAGGCGGAACGAGATGAGGAGGTCCTCCCAGGCCATCCGGCCGGCGAGGACGCCGTCCAGCCAGCGGCCGGCGATCGTGAGCCGGTAGTGCGGGCGGACGTCCGGGGACGCGGCCGACACGGTGATGCCGGCGGCGGAGAAGCCGACGTCCCAGACGCCGCCGTTCGGGCCGGTGATGTCGAACCGGACGGTCATCGCGATCTGCCGGTTGAAGTAGTCGCTGAGCCCGCCCAGGTAGGCGAAGTGGGCCTTGAACCGGTCGAACAGGTCGGGGCCCGGCTCCGGGTACTGGGCGAGGACGTCCGCGATGGCGGGCGCGCGGTCGGCGGCGTACTGCTTGAGGTAGTCCGCGCGGTCGGCGTCGGCGAAAGAGAACGCGGCCGAGACCGGATCGCGGGTGATCTCGCCGGTGTCCAGGTCGACGGCGTCGCCGGGCTTGAAGGAGTCCCAGCGCTGCCCCGGCAGGTGCTCGCGCAGCCAGGCGGTGGAGACCTCCGGGTCGCAGAACGCGCCGTCGGCCTGGTCGAGCACCCAGTTGAGGTGGTCGACCTCGGCGTCCAGGAAGCACGGCGGGCCCGCGAAGGGGACGGCCAGCTCCGGCCCGGTCTGCCGGACGAGGCGCTGCGCCGCGCGGAGCTTGGAGATCCGCTTGGCCAGGGAGACCCTCGCCATCTCCGCGGGCGGGTACTCGTAGCAGATCGGGTGCCAGGACGCCCCGGACGTCTGCAGCGCCATCAGGTCGAGCCGGCCGCCCGCCAGGTGCTTGGCGCGGCGGGTCTGCGCGGCGGTGAGCCGGGCGTCGTTGCAGTGCAGGATGCCGCGGCCGTCCGCCACGACGAGAAAGGCGGCATCGTGGCACATTGGCGACAGTTCCGGAATCACGGTGATCCAGGACCCTCGATTGTCCAGCGGGAATTTCCGCCAGGGTTCGACCTCGATTACCTGGCGGCCACCCGCGGCGGCCGTCATGCGTTCCCGGAACGCGGGTCCGGGATAACACGGAATGAGGATTCTGGTCCGCGCCGGAAGGCGGTCCAGGACCCACGGGTCGAAATGATCTAGATGCTCGTGCGAGACGGCGACCCAGTCGGCGTCGAGGATCGGGGCGAGATCCAGATGATCGTTCCTCGGATACTGGTGCCAGGCTCCGAGAAAAGCCCCCGCTGGAGCGAGCCACGGGTCCGCGAGCAGGTGGAACGCGGTCGCGTCCACCGCCACCCCCGCATGTCCGAGAAAGGTGACCTTCGGCATGGGGAGACTGTCCCGCGCGGCGCCCGCCGGCGCACCCGCCGGAATGCGCAAAGCGGCTACGCCACCGGCATGAAAGAATTGTCATGGACGGAACTGACAATCCTGACTGGGACGCTCCGACAAAGGGCGGAGTTCACATTGCGCCGCGAATGTCCACTTCTGGACAGGCGGCGGTCTGTTGCGGCCAATTGACTGGACATCGATGGGGACACCGGGTGACCGTCTATGGGGTGCTGGAATAGCAGACGGGGGTCTTCATGAACAACGGGGCTCGGTCTTCCCCGGCGGACGGCGCGGCGGGAGCGGCGGGCGCCGTGGCGCTCGCGGGCGCGCGCGGCGGGGAGCGGGACCGGCCGGCGGCGTCCGGGCGCGGCGAGCAGGTGCTGTGGCGGCGCCGGCTCCGCCACGACATCCGGCACGAACTCGGCACCATCATCATGCTGGCCTCAGCCGTCGCGGTCGCCGAGGACGTCGGCGACACCAGCCGGGCCCGCATCGACCAGCTGCTCGGCGAGACCCGGTGGCTCGACCACCTGCTGCGCCGGCTCGACCAGGAGGACGCCGGCGACGACGGCGGCAGCGCCCGGCCGCTGCCCGGCCCGGAGCGGCTCCGGGTGGACGAGCTGACCGCCGAGGTCGTCACCGGCATGCGGCTCGCCATCCCGCACGAGGTGGGCTTCACCGGCTGCGAGGCGTGGGCCCACATGGACCCGGTCGCGCTGTGGCGCGCCGTCCGCAACGTCCTCGACAACGCGTGCCGTGTCGCCGCGGGCCGGGTGGACGTGCGCGTCGACGCCGACCAGGGCTGGATCGCCATCCAGGTCGACGACGACGGCCCCGGTTTCGGCGCCGGCCACGGCACGCGCCCCGGTGCTCCGGCGCGCGGCCCGGCGCGGCCCGGCCTCGCCTCGCTCGGGCTCGGCATCGTCCACGACCTCATCTCCGGCTACGGCGGCAGCCTGGAGATCCGCACCTGCGAGATGGGCGGGGCGCGCGTCCGGATGCTGCTGCCCGCCGCGCCGCCCCCGGACGACCTCGTCCCCGGCGACTCGGCCCGCCGGGGCGCCGACGCCTATACCGACGACTGGCGGCCCCATCCATGAGAATGGTCATCTGCGACGACCACGCGGTCTTCGCCGAGTCGCTGTCGCTCGTGCTCGCCGACGCCGGGCACAGCGTCGTCGGGGTGGTCTACTCCCCCGCCGACGCGCTGCCCGTGCTGCGCGCCGGGCAACCCGACGCCTGCCTGATCGACCTGCGGTTCCCGTCCGGCACCGCGCTCGACTGGATGCCGCGGCTGCGCGCCGCGTCCCCGCGCACGCGGTTCGTCGTGCTGACCGGCTTCCTGGAGCAGCACGTCCTGGACGCGGGCGTCGCCGCGGGCGTGCGGGGGTTCGCGCACAAGGGGCAGCAGGCCGGCGACATCCTCGGCGTGCTGCGCCGGGTCGCGGACGGCGAGGTCGTCGCCGACCAGGCGGCGCTGCGC
The DNA here is from genome assembly GCF_040643275.1 of Spirillospora sp. NPDC047418. Lineage (NCBI taxonomy): Bacteria > Bacillati > Actinomycetota > Actinomycetes > Streptosporangiales > Thermomonosporaceae > Spirillospora > Spirillospora sp. NPDC047418. The sequence continues at coordinate 38,870 of NZ_JBEYTW010000079.1, read as the reverse complement.
GGCGGCGTCCGCCCGCGCAGCCGCGCGCAGAAGGTCGCGCAGTTCCTCACGCCGCGCGAGCGGGAGGTGCTGACGCGGCTGGCGCGCGGCGAGTCCACCCAGGCGCTCGCCAAGGCGATGGGGGTGACGCGCAGCACGGCGCGCAGCCACGTGCAGAGCGTGCTGTCCAAGCTGGGCGTGCACTCGCAGCGGGAGGCGGTGATCGAGGCCGCCCGGCACGGCCTGGTCAGCGTCGAAACCGGGGAGTGGCTCGCCGGCTGACGCGCCATCCGGATACGGGACGGCCGAATCCGGCCCTTCAGGGTTCGGCCGGGACGCGTTAGCGTCTGCCTCGGAGAGGAGGTTCCCCCATGCCTCACCGGCGCGGCGCGTCACCCGTCTCCGGCGCCGGGGCCCTCGGCCGCGCGGACGCCTACGCCCGCGGGGTCCCGCACGGCCCGCTCGAACGGCTCCGGTCGCGGACGCCGGTCATGTGGCTCGACGGGAGCGGGGACGGCCGGTCCGGCGCGTGGGCCGTGCTGCGCTACGCCGACGTCCGCCACGCCCTCACGCATCCCACCCTGTTCGCCCCGGAGGCGGACGGCGTCCTCCACGGCCCGGTCAGCGGCGACCTGCCGCCCCAGGTTCCGGGCGGTGCGGCCCTCATCGACATGGATCCGCCCGCGCGGGCCATGCTCGCCCGCATCCCGTCCCGGGAGCCGGTCGACTTCGTCGGCGAGGTCGCGCGCGATCTGCCCGAGACGCTGCGGAACACCCTCGGCGGCGGCCTGTACGCGCTGCTGCGCCACCCCGCCGAGTACGCCCGGCTGCGGGAGGAGCAGGCCGACGAGAGGCTCATCGACAGCGCCGTGGAGGAGATGCTGCGCTGGTGGACGCCCGTCCTGCAGGTGTGGCGGACCGTCCAGCGCGGGACGACGGTCGGCGGGGTGCCGCTGCTGGCCGGTGAGCGGGTGATGCTGTGGCTCGCCTCCGCCAACCACGACGACGAGGTCTTCCCGGACCCCGGCCGGTTCGCCCCGGACCGCTTCCTCCACACCGGCCGCCCGCACCTGTGCTTCGGGTTCGGGTACCGGGCCTGCCTCGGCGCCCGCCTCGCCCGCGTACACCTGCGCGCCCTGCTGGTGGCGCTGCTGGAACGTCCCGGACGGCCGGAGCCCGCGGGCGAGCCGATCCCCCTGCGCTCGAACACCCGCCACGGCTTCGCCCACCTCCCCCTCCACTGGACCCCCTAGCCCGTTGATCTGCGGCGTGTTGTTGTTATGGGCGACCTGAAAACAACAACACGCCGCAGATCAACGAGGCGGGTACCTCTGGGGGAGTAGGGGTGGTGACTCCTTGGGGGCGACGTCGGGGGCCTGGGGGATGACTTAACGTGCAGGCATGAGCAGCTCACCGGCCTCCGTGCAGGGGCGGCCGCAGTGGACGCGGCCCGGTACGTGGCCGGTGTGGGTCGTCCCGATCCTGGTCGCGTTCTTCCAGGTCGCAGGGTCGCTGGGCGCGCAGCGGGGCGGCCCCGGCCGGAACGGGCGGTCCGGCGGTCCGCCGTGGGAGCACGGGGGCGGCGGCCCGGCCGAGATCGGGCACACCGATCTCGACGCGCTCGGCTTCGCGCTGCTGCTCGCCGGTCCGGCCCTGCTGCTGCTGCGGCGCCGGCATCCGGTGTTCACGGTGTGCGCGGCCGCCGCCGTCACCGCGCTGTACTTCCTGCGCGCCTACGTCTACGGCCCCGCGCCGCTCGCGGTGGCGGTCGCGATGATGGCGGCGGTCGTGTCCGGGCACCGGCTGGTGACTTGGGCCGGGACGGGCCTCGGTCTCGCGGCGTTCTTCGGGCTCACCGCGCTGATCGGCGTCCCGGCCGCCGAGCGCGGGCAGGACGGGCCGTTCCCGGTGGAGGAGCCGACGCTCGGCGGGTCGGTCTTCGTCGTCGGGTGGGCGCTGGTGGTGCTGGTCACCTCGGAGCTGATCCGGATGCGGGCGCAGCGGGCCGCCGAGACCGCGCGGACCCGGGCCGAGGAGGAGCGCCGGCAGGCCAGCGAGGAGCGGCTGCGGATGGCCCGCGAGCTGCACGACGTCCTCGCGCACAACATCTCCATGATCAACGTGCAGGCGGGGGTGGCGCTGCACCTCATCGACCAGAACCCCGAGCAGGCGCGCACCGCGCTCGCCGCGATCAAGGACGCGAGCAAGGAGGCGCTCACCGAGATGCGCGGGGTGATCGGCGCGCTGCGGGCGCAGGGCGAGACCGCGCCCCGCGCGCCGACCGCCGGGCTCGACCGGCTGGACGACCTGCTCGACCGGGCCCGCTCCGCCGGGCTGGCGGTCGACGCCGAGACCACCGGGGAGCGGCGGCCGCTGCACGCCGGCACCGACCTCGCCGCGTTCCGGATCGTCCAGGAGTCGCTGACGAACGTGACCCGGCATGCCGGCCCCGGCCCGGTGACGGCGCGGGTCCGCATCGCCTACGGTGAGCACGAGGTCGTGGTGCTGGTCGAGGACGACGGGCGGGGCGCTCCCCTGCTGGACGACCGGCCGGGCGGCAGCGGCATCCGCGGCATGCGCGAGCGGGCCGCCGCGCTCGGCGGGACGTTCGACGCCGGACCGCGTCCGGGCGGCGGGTTCCGGGTCCGGGCCGCGCTCCCCCTCGACGAGGAGACCGACCCCGCTGGAGGCGAGGCGCGATGATCAAGGTGGTGCTGGCGGACGACCAGGTGCTCGTCCGGGCCGGGTTCCGGGCGCTGCTGGACGCGCAGGCCGACATCGAGGTCGTCGGCGAGGCGGGCGACGGCGAGGAGGCGGTGGCGCAGGCGCGCCGGGAGCGTCCCGACGTCATCCTGATGGACATCCGCATGCCGGGCCTGGACGGGCTCGCCGCGACCCGGCGGATCGCCTCCGACGAGCGGCTCGACGGCGTGAAGATCGTGATCTTGACGACGTTCGAGCTGGACGAGTACGTGTTCGAGGCGCTGCGCGGCGGCGCGAGCGGGTTCCTGGTGAAGGACACCGAGCCGGTCGAGCTGCTGCACGCCGTCCGGGCGGTCGCGGACGGGGACGCGCTGCTGTCGCCCAGCGTGACCAGGCGGCTCATCGCCGAGTTCGCCGCGCGGGCCAAGGAGCCGGCGCCCTCGCCGCGGCTGAACGCCCTGACCGAGCGCGAGCGGGAGGTGATGGCGCTCGTCGGGGAGGGGCTGTCGAACGAGGAGATCGCGGCCCGCCTCGTGGTGAGCCCCGCCACCGCGAAGACGCACGTCAGCCGCACGATGGTGAAGCTCGGCGCCCGCGACCGCGCCCAGCTGGTCGTGTTCGCCTACGAGTCGGGACTGGTCAAACCCGGCTGGCTGCCATGACATTCGCCTGCTCGTCCGAGGAATGCCCCGGCCTTTAGGTTGGGAGGAGTTCCGGCTTCCGTCAGGCTCCGGGAACCGACCCCGATGGCGCCGGAAAGTCACCGCGCGGACACCGAACGTGGGTAAAGTGTGGGCCATGCGGACGGCGTACAAGTGCCGGGCCTACCCCGATCGGCAGCGATTCGCTCTGTTACCGTCCACGGGGACATGACAGGCTTGAACGGCTGACACCGCCATCGACGTTGAGGAGTCCGGTGCCGAACGACACGAGGATCCTGGCCGTCGACGACCGCGAGGAGAACCTGACCGCCCTCGCGGCCGTGCTCGACGCGATGCCGGTGGAGGTCGTGCCCGTCATGTCCGGGCAGGCGGCGCTCAAGGAACTCCTCAACGACGACTTCGCACTGATCCTGCTGGACGTCGTGATGCCGGAGATGGACGGGTTCGAGACCGCGGAGCACATCAAGTCCCGGCCGCGGACCCGCGACATCCCGATCATCTTCCTCACCGCGGGCGGCGGCGCCGGGGAGCAGGCGTACCGGGGGTACGCGGCGGGGGCCGTCGACTATCTGACGAAGCCGTTCGACCCGTGGCTGCTGCGCGCGAAGGTGTCGGTGTTCGTCGACCTGCACCGCCGGAACACCGAGCTCAGGCAGCAGGCGAGGCTGCTGCGCAGCACGCTCGGCGGGGACGGCGCCGAGGGCGCGCTCGCGGGCTGCGAGCGGCTGCTGGCCGCCCTCGACGAGCGACTCGCCAAGGTGGAGGACGACGTCGCCCGGCTGCGGTCCGGTGAGCCGGCCGACACGCTCGAAGGGCACGTGGGCGCGCTGCGCCTCGCCCTGGACGCCTTCTCCGCCGGCACCTGACCCCACCGGCACCTGACCCTGCCGGTACTCGTCCGCGGCCTTCGGCCGCGGCTTGCGCGCGTCCGCGTGGGCGTTCTGGTTCGGGACCTTTGGCCCCTGCGATGCGGGATCTATGGCCCGTGACGATCACGCTTGGTAGTTGATAGTAGTTGACACCTGCCGACTCTATTGACAGTGAGTTCAAGAGACTCCGCAGGTCACACCAGCAGATCCTTTACCTTTTGACCCCATGATCCGGTTTGTCGCAAGTAAGTACTTGGTAGTAACTTGCACTCACCGTCACAACCCCCAGGAGCAGACCCCCATGAGCGACTCCCCCGACCCGGCCGTCGGCCGCGTCCGCTGGAAGCGGTTCGCCGCCATCGCCGCGCCCGCCGCACTCGGCGCCGGCGCCCTGATGTTCATGACCGCGCAGGGCGCGATCGCCTCCTCCTTCGCGGTGTCCGGCAGCAGCTTCAAGGTCAGCGCCGACTCCCTCACCGGGACGGGCTTCGTCCAGTACGGCGGCGTCGACGCGAGCAAGGACGGCGCGAAGCACCCGGTGCAGGTCTCCGGCATCAAGTCCGCGAAGATCCGCAACATGTGCCAGTCGGTGAAGGTCGGCCCGTTCACGCTGCGGCTGACCGCCGGGACGGGCGACAAGCCGGTCGAGGCCACCGACCTCGTCCTGGACGTGGAGCAGCTCAACGCCGACGCCACGTTCTCCAACATCGAGATCGGCCGGGACGCGAGCACCCTGGACCAGGGCCCGGACGGCGCCCGGGGCACGGCCGGCATGTTCGGCCAGCAGGCCTCCGCGATCGAGCTGACCAACGTCAGGCAGGTCGCGTGGGCGACCACCGCCGGCACGTTCAAGCTGAGCGACCTCAGCATGAAGCTCGGCGACGAGTGCTTCTGAGGCCATGAACTCCGTCGAACCGCAAGGGTTCCGCCGCTGGCGGCGGACGCGGCCCTTCTGGGGTGGCGTGTTCGCCGTCCTCGGCGGGCTGGAACTGATCGCGATCCCGCTGGCGCCGATGCCGCTCGTCGTCCACCAGGGCATGGCCGGGGTGGCGAGCTGGCTGATCGGCGCGCTGCTCGTCACGGCGGGCGTGCTGTTGTGGACGCAGCCCGCCCAGCGCAGCTTCTACGGCATCCTCGCCGTGCTGCTGTCGCTGGCGTCGTTCCTCACGTCCAACTTCGGCGGGTTCTTCGTGGGGCTGCTGCTCGGCCTGGTCGGCGGCGCGCTCGGCTTCGCCTGGTCCCCCGCCGCCACGGACGCCGGCGCCGCGCGGCGTCCGGACGGCGGCGGGCCGGGCGCGCACGCGGCATCGCGCGGCGGGCGCCTGACCGCGATCGCGCTCCCCGCCCTGCTGGGCTTCCACCTGCTCAACCCCACACCCGCACCTACGCCCACGGCCACGGCGGAACCGGCGGCATCGCCCGATCCGGCCGCCACCCCGGCGCCTACGCCCAGCGCCGCGTCCACTACGACGGCGCCGAAGTGCCCAGACGTCCCCGCCACCACGTCCGGGCTCTCGCAGGACGAGGTGCGCAAGCTCCTCCAGGAGCTGAAGTCGAGCAAGGACCCGGCCTGCGCCGCGAAGACCCCGACGAGCAGGGCGGCCGCTCCCGGCACCCGCCTCTACACCGATTCGGGGACGCTGCGCGCCGACTCGCTGACGATGTCGGGGCTCAGCTATGACGGCGTCGCGTCCCTGTCCTCGGCGAACGGGACGGTGAAGGCGCTGAAGTTCACCATGTCCAAGGCCGTCCTGAAGAACGTGGACCAGACCGTCGCCCGCGGCGGGACCACCGCGCGGACGCGGACCCCCAACCTCACGCTGACCGGCGACGTCGTCATGTACACGACGAAGATGTCGTCCAAGCTGCTGGGGATACCGCTGACGTTCACACCGGAGAACCCGCCGCCGCTGACGCTGCCCTACATGGTGATGACGGACGTGGTGTCCGAGCAGCCCGCCGTCACCGCGAACGGCGCGCAGATCACCGGGCTCGCCATCGCCTGAGCCTCCGTCCGCAGCTTGCCGCGCAGGATGAATGCGCCGAGCAGCACTGCCGCCACCACGAAGACGACCGCGATCGTGACGACCAGCACCGTCCGGCGGCGCTCACCGCCCGCCCGAACCGGCGGCGGCGGCTGCGCCTGCGACTGCTGCTGCCAGTTCGCGTACTGCCGCGGCTGATCCCACGGCGGGGACGTACTCGGCGGTTCGCTCTGCCGGGTCGGCGGCGGCGCCCACTCGGTCTCCAGCAGCGTGCGGGGCTCGCGGTCCTGACCGGGCCGCGCGGTCGGCGGCCGGTAGGAGCCGTTGCGGTCGGCGATGCCTCCGTCGCGCCCCGCGAAACCGCCGTCGCGTTCCGCGATTCCACCACGGTCGCGCCGGGTCACCGGGCTGAGGTCATCGGAGTCGAGGCGCGTCACGGCCTCGCGGTCCTGCCGGGTCACCACGCCGAGTTCGGACGGGTCCATGATCGTCTCCGCGGCGTCGTCGGCGCGGACGAGCGGCGCGCGGCGGACGGACGGCTCGTCCAGCACCGTCCGGTTCGGTGGCGGAGGCTGCGGCGGCACCGGCGGCCGGGACGGCACAGGCGGGCGCGGCGGCGGCATGGCCGCGACGCGGGTGAGCAGCGGTTCCGCCTGCACGGCGGTCATCCGGTGCACCGGCTGGCGCGCCAGCAGCCCGTCCAGCACCGGGGCGAGCGGCCCCGCGTTCCGCGCCGGCGGGACCGGCTCGGTCAGCGCGGCCTGCAGCGACGACATCGCGTCCGACCGCTCGTAGGGGGACCGGCCCTCGACCGCCGCGTACAGGGTCGCGCCGAGCGCCCACAGGTCGGACGCGGGCACCGCCCGCTCGCCCTGCGCCCGCTCGGGCGGGATGTAGGCGGGCGACCCCATGACCAGGCCCGTCTGCGTGAGCGTCGCGTCGCCCTCCACCTGCGCGATGCCGAAGTCGGTGAGCACCACCCGGCCGGAGTCGGTGATCAGCACGTTGCTGGGCTTGACGTCGCGGTGCAGGATGCCCTTCTCGTGGGCGTGCCGGAGCGCGCCGAGCATCTGCAGCCCGATGTCGGCGACCCGGCGGTGGTCCATCGGGCCGCGCTCGATGATGTCCTGCAGGGACGGGGCGAGGACCAACTCCATCACGATCCAGGGGCGCCCCGCCTCCTGCACCACGTCGTGGACGGTGACGACGCCGGAGTGGTTCAGCCGCGCCGACGCCCGCGCCTCCCGGAACGTCCGCTCGTACAGGACGCCGATCTCGTCGTCGTTCAGGCCCGGCGGGAACACGACCTCCTTCACCGCGACCTCGCGGTCGAGCATGACGTCGCGGGCGCGCCACACGGTGCCCATGCCGCCTCGGCCGACCACCGAGTCCAGCCGGTAGCGGTTACCGAGCAGGCGTGCCTGTGTCATGTCGGAAGAGTCCCCCCATAGGTCATCCCACCCCGGAGGGACGGAACGTGTCGAGCACATTCTTCACGAGCGGCTCTCTCTCATTCCACCTGGACGCGGGAACGGCCACCACGATCGCGTACGGCCGGCCGTCGACGATCACGCCCCGGTCCCGGGCCCGGGTGGCCCCCGTGCTCCGGGTCCAGGTGAACTCGATGTCGGCGGCGGCGTGCCCGGCGACCTCCGTGCGGGTGATCTCCCCGACCCGCCGGAAGCCCTGCAGCTTGCCGTCCGCGATGGCCTCCCGCTCCCAGTTCAGCCAGTGGTCGTAGGGATCACCGGCCCAGACCGTCCGGTCGACCTGAATGTAGGCGCTGGAGGCGGGGTCGGTCCAGATGACGCTGTTGCCCTGCGCGGAGCGCCGCCACCCGGGCGGAACGCCGATCGTGAATCCGGCGCCGCGTCCCAGGGTGAGCCCCGCGGGAAGGGGCGACCCGGTCGGCGCGGGCGAGGACCGCGTCGGCGAGGGCGGCGCCGAAGTGCCCGGCCGCGTGCCCTGGCCGCCGGGCGTGGAGGGCTGGGCGACGGTGGTGGGCGACTGCGTGGTGTTCGTCCCCCCGGACGACGGCCGGTTCGCCCAGAACACGCCCCCGGCGACCGCGAGGATCACCGCCGCCGCGGCAACGCCGCCGAGGATCGGCAGGAGCGGTGACCGCTTCCGGGGCGGCGGCGGAGGCTGCGTGTATCCGGGCGCGGTGTATCCGGGCGTCCACTGCTGGCCAGGGCCTGGCGGGAAGGCCGCGGTCATGCCTTCCGGCGGCGGCGGTACGGGGACGGGCTGCTGCGTCGGCGGCACGGCCCCCGTCGCGGCCGCGGGCCCGTCCACGGCCGTCGTCCGGCCGGCCGCGAGCTGCGCGGCGGCGAGGTTCGCGGCGTGGCCGGACGCGACCGCCGTGAGCGCCTCCTCCACCTGGTCCCCGCTCGGCCGCCGGACGGGGTCGCGCTCCAGCAGCCCGGTGAGGACGGGCGCGAGCGGCCCCGCGTTCTTCGGCGGCGGGACGTCCTGCGTCATCACGGCCGCGAGCACGGCCATCGCGTCGCTGCGGTGGTGCGGCGCCCTGCCCTCGGTCGCCGCGTAGAGGGTGGCGCCGAGCGCCCACAGGTCGGACGCGGGGATCGCCGGGTCGCCGTTCACCCGCTCCGGCGACATGTACGCGGGCGACCCCATGATCAGCCCGGTGCCGGTGAGCGTCGCGTCGCCCGCCATCTGCGCGATGCCGAAGTCGGTGAGGACGGCCCGGTCGCCGTCCGCGACCAGCACGTTCGCGGGCTTGACGTCGCGGTGCAGGATGCCGATCGCGTGCGCCGCCCGCAGCGCGCCCGCGATCTGCCGCCCGATCGTGGCGACGCGGCCGGGCGGCAGCGGCCCGTCCTCGTCCACGATGTCCTGGAGGGACCGGGCGCGCACCAGCTCCATGACGATCCACGGGCGGTCGTCCTCGTCCACGACGTCGTGTACGGTCACGACGCCCGGATGGTTCAGCCGCGCCGACGCGCGGGCCTCGCGGAGCGTCCGGCGGTGCCGGTTCTCGCGCTCGTCGTCGCTCAGCCCGGCGGGCAGCACGACCTCCTTGACCGCGACCTCGCGGTCGAGGGTCTCGTCGAGGGCGCGCCACACGGTGCCCATGCCGCCGCGTCCGACCACGGATTCGAGCCGGTAGCGACCGGCGAGGAGGCGGCCGTCCATCACTCGTCCGCGGGCTTGAAGTGCTCGTAGACCGGCTGGAGGTCGCCGAACACCTTGTCCCAGTCCCGGTCGGGGGCGCGCAGCAGGATGGCGTAGCCGTGGTCGCCGGCCACGAACCCGCGGTTGAGGATGTGCACCCTTCCCCCGTCGCCGTTGTAGGTGAACTCCCAGTCAGCCGAGTCGTCGCCGTCGCCGGTGTCGGGGACGGGCGGGTGGTCGCCGGTCGGCGCGATCCTGATCTTCTTGTAGCCGGGGAACCCGGTGTGGCCGCGCGCCTGCCGCCGCCAGTCGTCGATCGCGCTGTCACCGGGATCGTCGGTCTGGTCGATCTGCAGGTAGGCGCTGCGGTCGGGCGAGTAGAAGAAGTCGCCGCCCTGCTTGCGCTCGGGCCCGGTCCAGCCGGGCGGGACGGGCACCGAGTAGCCGCTCGGGTCGTCGTGCGTGGTGAACCCGGCGGGCAGCGCGCCGGCGAGCGTGCTCGGCGAGGCGCTGGGGCTCCGCGTCGGGGACGCGGCCGGGCTGGACGGCGTCGCCGCCCCGGTCGCCGGGGCGGTGGCGCCCTCGTTGCGGACCTTCTTGTCCTTCTCGCCCCCGCCGCTGGCCAGCGCGATGCCCGCGATGACCACGATGATGACCAGCACGATCGCGGCGACGATCAGCACGTTGCGGTTGGCGGCCAGCGCGGGCCGCGCGGCCGGGTGCGTGGTCGGCGGGAAGTGCGTGGACGGCCCCGGCTCGGGCGCCCGCTCGCGGCCGTACCGGACGGCCCCGGCCGGCTCGGTGCGCGGGCCGGGCTGCCACGAACTGGCGCGGCCGGGGTCGGGCGCGGTCTCGGCGGGGTTCCCCGGGGCCGCCTTGCGGGCCCGGCCGGTGGGGAGGTCGAGGCTGGTCAGCTGGTCCGGGCGCGCCTCGGGGTCCGCCGCCGGGGCGCCGGGCTCCGGCGCGCCGGGCCCGCCGGGGTCGTCCATCTCCTCCGGGAGCGGCTGGTCGGGCGCGTAGGTCTCCGGATACGGCTCGGCGTACGCCTCCGCGTACGGCTGCGACCGGTAGGCGGAGTCGCGGGCGGTGGTCTGGGGGCCGGGAAGCTCGTCCATGGCGAACTCGACGGCCATCGTGCGCTGGGTGTCGACGGTCTCCTGCCGGACGATGTCGTCCAGCAGCGCGCCGGCCTCGATCGCGTCCATCCGCTGGTCGGGGTTCTTGCGCAGCAGCCCCTCGATGACCGGGACGAGCCGGCCGCCCTTGTCCGGCGGGTCCGGCTCTTCGGAGATCACCGCGACCAGCGCGGCCATCGGCTCGGGCCGCTCGAACGGCGACCTGCCGTGCAGCATCGCGTACAGGGTGACGCCGAGCGACCACAGGTCGGACGCCGGGCCGGCGACGCGGCCCCGCGCGCGCTCGGGCGCGATGTAGGCGGGCGAGCCCATCACCAGGCCGGTCTGGGTGAGGGTGGCGTCACCGGCGGCGGTCGCGATGCCGAAGTCGGTGAGCACGGCCCGCTCGCCCATCCGCCCCGTGCCGGTGATCAGCACGTTGCTGGGCTTCACGTCGCGGTGCAGGACGCCGGCGCCGTGCGCGGCGTGCAGCGCGGCGAGCATCTGCCGGCCGATCTCGGCGGCACGGCGCGGCTCCAGCGGCCCGTCCTGCTTGATCACCTGGTCCAGGGAGCGCGCCTTGATCAGCTCCATGACGATCCAGGGCCGGCCGTCCTCCTCGACGACGTCGTAGACCGTGACGACGCCGGGATGGCCGAGCCGCGCGGCGGTACGGGCCTCACGGAACGTGCGCTTATGGTGCACGGCGCGTTCCTCATCGGTGAGACCATGCGGGAGGATGACCTCCTTCACCGCAACGTCACGACCGAGGACCTCATCGTGCGCCTGCCAGACCGTCCCCATGCCGCCCCGGCCGACCTGGGTCACCAGGCGGTAGCGGCGGGCGAGCAACCGCTCACCGGTGGGTTCATTTGGCATATCCGCGACCATATCGACTTTTGCTGACAACCTTGGACCGAGCTTGCAAGCCACATCCCCCTACCCGTACGACGTCCGGTCCCGCCCGCAGGTTCGCCACCGGGCGGCCGCGGGCGGACGAAAGCGTGGTCGACGTGACACCCGGTAAGAAGGAGAGCGCCATACCAGCGAGCGACCGGCCACGTGCCGACCGGGGGACCATGATCGACAAAGGCCCGCAGCGGCGGCTGCGCGGCGGCCTGCGGGGCGAGTGGGACCGGCTCGTGCAGGCCGCTCCGACGATCTTCTTCTGGTACACCCGACTCTCCGGGATCCTGTCGCTGCTCGCGTGGGTCTCCTATGGTCTCATCCTTGAGATAGCCGATATCTGGGCGCTGCGCTGGATCGGGTACCTCGGCTGGTTCCCCAGCGTCCCCATCGGGCTGCTGTGGATCCTGCTGTCGATGGGCGTCCGGCGGCGCAAGAAGGCCGCCTGGCGGATCCTCGTCCTGATCTTCTGCCTGCCCACCGCGCTCGGCGTCACCGCCGTCCTGACGACGCTGTTCAACCCGGACATGCCCACCCCCGTCGGGCTGATCGTCACGGCCGCCGTCTACCTCGCCGTCCTCGGCCTGCTGATCTGCGCGCGGGGCCAGTTCACCACGCTGCCCGACCGCGCCAACCGGCGGCTCGCCACCATCGTCTTCACCAGCCTGCTCATCGTGACCTGCGGAATCGGCACGTTCCTGGTCACCGTGACCGACCGGAACACCAGCGGCGACTTCTGGACGCACCCGCTGTACGCGATCTCCCAGACCGTCCTCGGGCCGCGCGTCACCGGCAAGCCGATCGACGTGTCGGTGCCGTTCTGGGTGGACGCGATCCTGTGGAGCCTCGGCACCGGGCTGCTGATCGTCACGTTCTGGGCGCTGTTCAAACCGGGCCGCCGCGACCCCGTCCTGTCCCCCGGCGAGGAGCTCGCGGCCCGCGCCCTGCTCGCCGAGTACGGCGACCAGGACTCCCTCGGCTACTTCGCGCTGCGCCGCGACAAGGACGTCATGGTCGCGCCGAACGGTAAGGCGGCCATCGCCTACCGGGTGGAGGGTTCGGTCTCGCTGGCCAGCGGCGACCCCCTCGGCGACCCCGAATCGTGGGACCAGGCGATCGAGGCGTGGCTGGAGGAGTGCCGCGCGCACGCGTGGATCCCGGGCGCGGTCAGCGTCGGCGAGCGCGCCGCCCACATCTACCGGCGGCACGGGTTCGACGTGCTCGAACTCGGCGACGAGGCGATCGTCGACCTCACCGACTTCAACCTGGACGGCCGCGAGATGCGGCAGGTCCGGCAGGCGGTCCGGCGGGTCGAGCGGGCCGGGTACACCGTCCGGATCCGGCGGCACTCGCAGATCCCCGGCTGGGAGATGGCCAAGCTGATCCGCAGCGCCGACGCGTGGCGGGGCGAGGAGACCGAGCGCGGCTTCTCCATGGCCCTCGGCCGCCTCGGCGACCCCACCGACGGGCGCTGCGTCATGGTCGAGGCGTTCGACGCGCACGGGGAGCTGCGCGGGCTGCTCAGCTTCGTCCCGTGGGGGCGGTCCGGGCTGTCGCTCGACCTGATGCGCCGCGACCGGCTCGCCGAGAACGGCCTGAACGAGTACATGGTCGCCAAGCTGGCGGAGAAGGCGGCGGCGGTCGGCGCGCAGCAGCTGTCGCTGAACTTCGCGATGCTGCGGTCGGCGTTCGCGCGCGGCTCGCAGATAGGGGCCGGGCCGGTCGCGCGGCTGTACTACCGGTTCCTGTCGTTCGCGTCGAAGTTCTGGCAGCTCGAATCGCTGTACCTGTCGAACGCCAAATACCTGCCGGAGTGGCGTCCCCGCTTCATCTGCTACCTGCAGGGACGGCACCTGATCCGGCTCGGGCTCGCCTACGCGCGGGCCGAGGGGTTCCTGCCGAGCTTCAACCGGCCGAAGCTGGACCGGGCGGCCGCGATGGTCCCCTCCACCGACCTCGTCGACAAGATCCGCGAGATCGAGGAGGCGGCGGACGCGGCGCGCGCCCCGCAGCGGCGGCTGTCGGAGCAGGAGCGGGTCCGGCACGCCAAGCTCGACCAGATCCGCGCCGCCGGGATGGAGCCGTACGCGCTCGGCTGCGAGCGCACCGACTTCGCCGCCGACATCCGCGCCCGCTTCCCGGACCTCGCCCCGGACGCCCGCACCGGCGTCGAGGCGGCGATCGCCGGACGGGTCGTCCTCGCCCGCGAGCACGGCCGGCTGATCTTCGTCACGCTGCGGGACGAGACCGACGACCTGCAGGTCATGCTGACCGCCGACGCGCTCGGCGACGAGTCGCTGCGGCACTGGAAGACCCTCATCGACCTCGGCGACCAGGTGGGCGTGCGCGGCGAGGTCGTCACGTCCCGGCGCGGCGAGCTGTCGGTGCTCGCCGCGTCGTGGACGCTCGCGGCCAAATGCCTGCGCCCGCTGCCGAACAAGAGCTCCGGCCTGTCCGACCCCGAAGCCCGCGTCCGGCAGCGCTACGTCGACTTCATCGTGAACGACGAGTCCCGCCGGATGCTGCGGATGCGCGGCGACGCCATCGCCGCCGTCCGCGACGGGCTGCGCGAACGCGGCTACCTCGAAGTCGAGACCCCGATGCTGCAGCCGGTGCACGGCGGCGCCGCCGCACGGCCGTTCACCACCCGCATCAACGCCTACAACATGCAGCTCTACCTGCGGATCGCCCCCGAGCTGTACCTGAAGCGCCTCCTGGTCGGCGGCGTCGGGCGCGTCTTCGAGCTGAACCGCAACTTCCGCAACGAGGGCGTGTCGCACAAGCACAACCCCGAGTTCACGATGCTGGAGGCGTACGAGCCCTACGGCGACTACGACACGATGGCGACGCTGACCCGCTCCCTGGTCACCGACGCGGCCCGCGCCGCCCTCGGCACCACCGTCGTCGTCCGGGACGGCGTCGAGTACGACCTCGCCGGGCCGTGGGAGGAGATCACCGTCTACGAGTCGGTGTCGAAGGCCCTCGGCGAGGAGGTCACGACCGACACGCCGCCGGCCGCCGTGCGGAAGTTCGCCGAGCGGCACGGGCTGAACATCGACCCGCAGTGGGGGCAGGGGAAGATGGTCCAGCTGCTCTTCGAGGCCCTGGTCGAGGAGGGGCTGAAGGCGCCGACGTTCGTCCGCGACTACCCGGCCGAGACATCGCCCCTGACCCGCCCGCACCGCGCGGACCCGCGCCTCGCGGAGAAATGGGACCTGATCGTCTTCGGCCTGGAACTCGGCACCGCCTACTCGGAGCTGATCGACCCCATCCTGCAGCGCCGCCGCCTCACCGAGCAGTCGCTGCAGGCCGCCGGCGGCGACCCCGAGGCCATGGAGCTGGACGAGGACTTCCTGCGCGCCCTGGAGTACGCGATGCCGCCGGCCGGCGGCATGGGCATGGGCATCGACCGGCTGCTGATCACCCTCACCGGCCGCAGCATCCGCGAGACGATCCCGTTCCCCCTGGTGCGCCCCGGTTCCTAGAGGCTCCGCGGGACCGGCCGGTACCCCTCGCCGGCGAGCCACCTTCGCGCCGCTCCCCGCCGGGCGTCCTCCCCCTCGGGCAGGACGGCCGGCGGGACCGGCAGCCACCGCCGCCCCGCGCACTCGTCGTCCGGCACCTCGTCGGCGGGCAGGACGTCGCCGCGCTCCAGGTCGAGGACGTGATCACCGTCCTCCATGGCCGCGGCCACGGCACCGAGGTCGGCGGGCAGCGGAACGAGCGGCTCGGTATTGAGCTCCCCCAGCGCGGCGGCGAGGTCGTCGGCCAGCTCGGCGTCCCCCGGAAGGCCGCGTTCACGCAGCTCACCGAGGCATGCGCGAGCAAGGCCGACGTCGAGGCCACCCCGGCCGAGAGCGGCCACGAGCAGGTCACCGGCGTACTGAAGCACGGGCCGGAGCGGACGCCCACGAAGCACCGAGACATCGCCACGCCCGGCATGAACAGCACCCCGCAACCGCGCCAGCGCCCCCTCGTCCCACTCCGTCACACGACATTTGTACAGACATCCAGTGACACCGACCCCGGAATTCACCGAGCTTGTTCCCTCGCCGTCCGGTAGTGGTAGGCGCATAGCTCGGCGTAGCCGACGCGCGCATAGAGGCGTGACGCGGCGAAATTGTCGCGCTCGACCTGGAGATACATGTGCCCGGCGCTGTTCGCGGCGGCCCAGTCGGCGAGGGCGGCGAGCACAGTGCGGGCCGCGCCCTTTCCGCGCGCCGAGGGAAGGGTCGCCATGCTGAAAACGTCGGCCCATCCCGTGTCGGCGACCGCGCGCCCTACCGCGACGACATCGTCCCCGACGGTCGCGGAGGCGTGGGCGGACGGTAGATCGACTCTGCCGAGCATGTCCCATTCGGCCTGCGAGGCGCCGTTCACCGCCTGCCAGGTCTCGAACCACGCCCGGCTCGGACGCTCGTCCAGCCTCACCTTCAGCGTCCGCCCCTGCTCCAGGACGCGGGCGGTGGGCGCAACCTGCAACGACAGCGAACCGTGCCGACGATACCCGTGCGCTTCAAGGGCGGCGTCGAGCCCTTCCGAGCACACCGACGGGGTCATTTGGAAGCGTGGAGTCGCGCCGTGTGCGGCATAGAACTCTTCCGTTTCGACGACCCTGCGCTTCACGTCGTCCGGCGTGGTGTCGCCGTGGGGCAGCACGGTTCCGATCCACCAGGAGCAGTCGGGGGCGAGGCGCAGCCGCCATCCGTCGGCGTCCACGACATGCTCTGCCGGTTGGCCGCGGGCCGCCCTCTCCTGCAAGGCCCTCACCGTGTCCGGATTCTTCACGGCGCTGCACGCTACCCGGGCCGGCCCCGATATTGCTCTACGGCGTAGCGGAGCCGAGCGCCCACCAGGAGTTCTTCGTCTTCGGGGCAGTCGAGTAGGCGTGCTACCAGTTCGACGATCTGGTCGTCGGTGAGGTCCGGCTCGCGTTCGGCGATGCGGCCGACGATCTCCACCAGTTCGGGGCGCTTGTATCCGACGATCGACTGGCCGCGCCGGACCTGGGCGTGCGCCGCCGGCTCCTGCGCCGGAGGCGGCGGAGTCGGAGGAGGAACTGGAGGCGGCGGCTGTTTGGCGCCGGGTCTGCCCCAGAGGGCGGGGATGTCCGGGGGTGGGCGCCGGTCGTCCGGGGGCTGGTTCGGGCCCGCCGCGTCCAGGCGCCGGGGCGGGGCGCCGCGACGTGGCGCGCCCGGTTCCGTGCGGCCCGGGTCCGGCCGCCGGGGCGGCGCGCCTTCGCGCGGTTCGAGCGGCGGCGCGTCCAGCCTGCGCGGCGGGGTGTTCGCGTGCCTCGGCCGCTGCGGGCGCCCCGCGCCGTCCTCGCGCGGCACGTCCAGACGGCGAGGCGGGCCGTTCGGGCGGCCGCGGCCGGGTGCGTTGTCGTCACGCGGGGCAGGTGGCGTCCCGTCCCGCGCGTCGGCGCTTCTCGCGGGCGCGGGCGGACGCCTGGGGGGCGTGGGAGGGCTGGCCGGTGGGTTCTTCTCGCGCGGGGGCCGCCTGTCGCGTGGGTCGGCGTTTCCGGCGGGAGTGGGTGAGGGCGGACGTGGGGGGCCGGGTGGGGCTGGGCGGTCGAGGTCTGGGCGGCGGTGCGGGGCGGGTGCGGGTTGTGGGGGGCTCGGCGGGACTCGGCGTTCCGGCGGATTGGGCGCCGGGCGGGGGGTGGGGAGGTCGGGGGCCGTCTCGCGCGGAGACGGGGGTGCTTCCGTGGCGGCGGTCAGGGCCGTGAAGAGGGGCGTCGTGGGGGTGATCGCCTCGTGGAGGTGGGACGGGAGGCGGATCGCGGGGAGCGGGCCTTCCGGGGGTGGGAGGGCGGGTCCTGCGGGGCCCACGAGGATGGTCCGGGGGGCCGGCCACAGGATGTGGAGGGCCTCCGCGCCCGCCTCGTGCTCGCCGTCGACGATGACGACGTCGAAGGAGTCGGGGGTCGGCGGGAGGACGTCCGGGATGCGCCACAAGGGGAGGATCCAGGCGGGGACGTCGGCGAGGGCGACCGCGGCCGTCCAGGCGCGGGCGGTGGTGAGGGCGGTGCGGGCCTCGGCGAGTTCCTTCTCTGCGGCGGCGACCAGGTCGGCGCGGGTGGTCGCGGGCGGGGCGGTGGTGGCGCGGCGCGCCCAGGTCCAGGCGTCGTCCCAGCGGCGGGTGCGGGCGTGCCATGCCTCGTCGCCGTCCGTGGCGATCATGAGGTTGGCGAGGTCGGGGTGGACGGCCCGGACGCGGGCGAGCAGGTCCGCGCAGCGGACCTGCAGGGAGCGCTCGTGCCGGGCCTCGGCGAGGCCGCCGAGGGCGCGGCCGTACGCGGCGGCGTCGCGGGCGTCGACGGCGGCGACCGCGTCGGCCAGTTCGGGCGGGTCGCCGGGCTCGACGGGGCCGATCGAGTCGCGGAGGGCGTCGAGGTCGGCGGTGGCGCGGTTGACGCCGAGCCCTTCGAGGGCGGTGCGGAGCGCGGCGGCGTAGGTGTGCCACTGGACGGGGTGGGCGACGGCGATGCCGAACCCGCCCCGGTCCAGGAGGCGGCGCGTCGAGTCGACGGCGCGCATGGCCTCGCCGATGCGGGCGAGGCGGGCGTGCGCGCGGACGAACCGGGCCACGCGCTCGGCGGGCGGCAGGTCGGCGGGGAAGGAGATGCCGGCGGCCTCCCAGACGTACTGGAGTTCGCGGCAGGTGATCCGCACCATGAGGTCGGTGTGGACGATGTCGAGCAGTTCGGGGGTGGCCGGTGCGGCGCCGTCCACGGTGACGGTGGCGAGGAGCGGTTCGGCCTGGCGCTGGGCGGCGGAGCGGAGCGGCCCGCGTTTCAGGGTGCCGCCGCCCGCGAGGTGCGCGCGGAGGTCCTGCGCGGCCGCGGCGAGGCCGCGCAGGTCGGCGCCGGCGGGCAGGGCGACGCGGTGGGCGCCGAGGTCGGCGAGGGCGCGCTCGGCCCACTGGGCGCGGGCCGTCATCTCCGCGACGCGGGCCCAGATGAGCGGGCGGCGTTCGGCGAGGGCGTCGCCGAGGGCGCGGACCGCGAGGTCGGCGGGGTTCCAGCCGCCCGGGTGGCCGTCCAGGCCGAGGTCGTGGAGCGCGGCGGCGACGAGGGACGCGTCGCCGTCCAGCCGGGCGAGGAGGGTGACGTCGCTGTCGCGCAGCCGCTGGGACAGGTCGGTCCGGTCGCGTTCGGCGCGCTCGGCGGCGGCGACCTCGGCGTCGATCAGGGTGCGGACGTAGGCGGCGCTCGGCAGCGCGCCGGGATCGACGTCGCGCTGCGCGGTGCGGGCCTTGCGCTCGGGGCTCTCCTCGGCGAGCAGGACGGCGAGTTCGGTGGCCTCGGAGCGGGAGATCGGCGGCGTCGGCGGCATGTCCGGCCGGACCGGCATCCAGGAGAGTTCGGGTTCCTCGTCGCGGCGGTCGGGGGCCGGTTCGTCCGGTCTGTCGCGCAGTTCGGCGAGCCGGAGGGCCGCGGCCTTCTCGCGCTCGGTGGCCGCGGCCAGGTCGGGGGCGGCGGCGCGGATCGCGGCGGCGACCCGCGCCGCCGTGGCCGCGTCGGTCGCCGCGAGGGCAGCGAGGCCGGGCGGGAGGGCGGCGCGGAGCGCGGCGGACGCGGCCGGGCCGGACGTGGCGACGAGCACCCGGTGGCCGCGCGCGAGCAGCCCGGCGAGCAGGTCGGGGACGGTCTCCGGCGCGCGCTCCGGGATGTGCATGACCTGCGGCTTCTGCGACGGCGACACCAGGCGCGCCAACCCGTCCGGGACGCCGCGCGGCAGCAGGCTGAGCAGCGTGGCGTGGTGGTCGGCGATGGCGGCGCGGCCCGGCGGCCGGACGACCAGGGCGGGCGCGAGCCGGATGCGGGGCGCGGGCGTGACGGTGTCGGTGTCGGGCGTCCAGTCCTCGCGGTAGTCGGCGGGGGTGGTGAGCGCCACCTGGCACCATTTCCGGAGGACGTCCCCGACCGAGGCGTTCAGCCCGAACCCCTGCCCTGACTGGACGGCGTCCGCGATCCAGCCGGCGGGCCGGAAGCCGGGATGCCCGGAGAGCAGGTCGCGGTCGCGCAGGACGGTGTGCCCGGCGAGGACGACGTCGATGCGCTCGGTCCGCTCGTCCACCGCGATCCGGACGGGCGTGCTCAGCAGGTGGTCGTGGACGGCCGGGCGCCACGACAGCAGGCCGGTCGCCAGCACGACCTCCTCGCCGGCCAGCTCCCGCAGGACGCGGTACCAGTTGCGGAGGCCGAGCCAGCCGTCGAACTCCTCCAGCACGACGGGCGGCGTGAGCGGGATGACGGGGACGCTGAACAGGACGTCGCCGGGCCCGGCGTCCGCCTCCACGTAGACGTCGCCGGGCAGGCCCGCCAGCCAGTGGACGTGGTCGTGGTCGGCGAGGTCGCGGGACGGGCGGCGCCGGGCCCGCGCCAGGTCGCGCAGGAACCCGAGCAGCCGGGCCGCGTACTCGGCCTCGCGCGCGGCTCCGCCGCCGGGCCGCTCGGGCGGGCCCGGCGGGCCGGGCGGGCCCGGCGGGCCGGGCGGACCCGGCGGGCCGGGCCGGGCGCTCCGGCCGGGACCCGCGGCCTCCTCAGGCACCACGGCTCCTTCCCTTCCCACGGCGGGACGGACCCGGTCATCCCCGGCGGTCCCCGCATCGGTGACCGGACGGCGGAAAAGGTCCGATGGTGGTGCCCCGATCTAACACCCAAGGGCGGGCCCGGTCGAGCACTATCGATGATCTTGGAGCTAGCGGGCGCCCGCCATGTGCCGGTCCTCGTTCGGCATCATCACCCACAGGACCAGGTAGACGACGAACTGCGGACCCGGCAGCAGGCACGACAGGACGAAGAGCAGGCGGACCATCCCGGGAGTCATGCCGAACCGGCGGGCGAGGCCGGCGCAGACACCCGCGATCATCCGATTGTCGCGCGGACGGTAGAGGCCGTTCATGGGTTGTTCTCTCCCCGATTCGTCGAGCGGTGAACACGGCCGCGGGTTTCCGCCGCCGTGTTCCCCACGCTACGGACTGGACGGGCCGCTCCACATCGGCCGCTGGGCCCGTTCCGGCGCAATACCTCGGGATTACGGGACGTCCCCTAAGGGTCGTCTTGGGGCAGGGTTTCCGGGACAGGGTTCTCTAGAGGGCGTTGTGCTCGGCCACCAGCTTCGGCAGGCCGGCTAGGTCGTCCAGGACGAACAGGCACTCGCGGAGCGCGTCGTCGTCCTCCTGGATGTGCCCCCAGGGGCCGCGCCGCAGGAACGCCGCCCGCATCCCGAACTCCAGGGCGGGACGGACGTCGTTGTCGATCCGGTCCCCCACGTACAGGACGCGGTCCGGCAGGACGTCCGCGAGTTGCGCGCAGCGCTCGAAGAACTCGTGGGACGGCTTGGCGACCGCCCACACGGCCGAGATGCCGACGACCTCCGCGTCCAGGCCGAGCGCCGCCATCTGCGCCGCCGCCTCGACCGGCTGGTTGCCGGCGATCCCGACGTAGAGGCCCTGGTCGCGGAGGCCGGACAGGCAGGCCCGCGCGTCCGGGTACAGGTCGTCCGGCCCGAACCCGTTCGGGACGCCCGCCTCGGCCCGCAGCCGTTCCTCCTTCGCGAGGTCGAACCCCGGCCGGAAGTACTCCAGGAGGTCCATGTGGCTGCCGCCCAGCGCGAGCACCGCGCCCAGCTTGGTGAGGAAGGTGTGCCTCGGCACGCCCAGCCAGTCGGCCCAGCGCCCGTAGATCTCCCCCTCGTTGATGAGCGTCTCGCCGATGTCGAAGAACACCGCCTGGACGGGACGCAGGTTCACTTGGCGGCCAAGTCCACCGACGCGCCGGGGGTCAGGCGGCGGAACTCCTTGCCGAGTTCTTCGCCCGCCTTGGCGACGTGGTTCTGCATCACCGTGAGGCCGATGTCGTTCAGCAGGCCGTCGTGGATGACGAAGGCCCGCTCGGGACGGACCTCGCGCGTGTAGGCGTACAACTCCGGGATCTTCATCCACGGCGCGTTGCCCGGCAGGCACAGGGTGGGCACGGGCTCCGACGGGACGGTCAGCGCGTCACCCGGGTGGAACACCTCGCCGTCCACGAGGAAACCGACGTTCGGGATGGGCGGCACGTCGGGGTGGAGGATCTCGTGCTCCTCGCCGTAGACATGGACGTCGAACCCGGCGATGGTCACAGCGTCGCCGTGGCCGACCTGGTGGACGCGCCCGCCGAGGTCGGCGAGGTTCCCGGCGACCACGCGGGACGTCCAGACCTCCAGCGCGGGGCGCTCGGCCATCGCGGCGCGCAACGCGTCCGCGTCGAAGTGGTCGAAGTGCTCATGGGTGATCAGGACGGCATCGGCGGCGGCCAGCGCTCCGGCCGCCTCGCTGAAGGAGCCGGGGTCGATGACGATCGTGCGGTCGTCCTCGGTGATCTGGACGCAGGCGTGCCCGAACTTCGTTAGACGCATCCGGCCATGTTTTCACGACGGGGTCGCCGGACCCATTGACCGGCCCCCGGACCGTTGATAGAACACGTTCTACTTTGGCCCGGCCGCAGAAGTCCGGCCGCACGAGTCGGGCCGCAGGAGTCCGGCGCAAGGAGGCGGCGATGCCCGTTCCCGACCAACGCGACCCCGAGATCACCAGACGCGCGCTGGCGGACTGGCTCGGCGGGCATCTGCCCGGCGTCCGGATCCCCCACGTGGACACCCCGCAGACCAGCGGTTTCTCCAACGAGACGCTCATGTTCGACGCCGAGTGGAGCGACGGCGGCGCGACCAGGCGCGAGCCCTTCGTCGCGCGGGTCGCACCGACCGCGTACCAGGTCTTCCCCGAGCCCCGGTTCGCCGACGAGTACCGGCTGATGCGCATCCTGGACGAGCGCACGTCCGTGCCGGTGCCGCCGATCCGCTGGTACGAGCCGTCCGCGGACGTGCTCGGCGCCCCGTTCTTCGTGATGGGCCGCATCGACGGACGCGTCCCGACCGACATGCCGCCGTACCACACCGACGGCTGGGTGACGGAGGTCGAACCGGCCGAGCGGGCCGCGATGTGGTGGTCGACGCTGGAGATCATGGCGGACCTGCACCGGCTGGACGTCCGCGACCTCGGCCTCGGCTTCCTCGACCAGCCGGACTGGGGCGCGCCGGGCCTCGGCCAGCGGCTCGCCTACTACGAGCACTACCTGCACTGGGCCTACCAGGGGCCGCAGGAGACGGCGCTCAGGGCGCTGGAGTGGCTGAAGGCCAACCGCCCCGACGAGCCGGACGACCCGGTCGCGCTGTGGGGCGACGCCCGCATCGGCAACGTGATCTTCCAGGCGGGCGCGCCGGCGGCCGTCCTGGACTGGGAGACCGCGGTGCTCGGCGCCCCCGAGGAGGACCTCGCCTGGTTCATGTTCCTCGACCGGCACCACAGCGACGGCATGGGCGCGGCCAGGCTGGCGGGCTTCCCGTCCTACGCGGAGACCGTCGCCAGGTACGAGGAGCTGCTCGGCCGCCCGATGCGGAACCTCGCGTACTACGAGGTCCTGTCCGGCTTCAAGTTCTCGGTGATCATGGCGCGGATCGGCCAGGCGATGATCGACTTCGGCTGGATCGAGGCGACCTCCGACTTCCCCTACAACAACAACTGCTCGCAGCTGCTCGCGCGCATCCTCGGAGGAGACCGGTGACGCTCTCGCCGCTCGACGACTACCCGATCCACCAGGCACCCGAGGTGATGCGGCACGTCACGACGTCCGACCGCAACTTCTACGACCGGTACTACTTCAACGTCCATCCGTGCTCCGACGAGATGATGCTCATCATCGGGATCGGGCAGTACCCGAACCTCGGGGTGATGGACGCGTTCGCGGTCGTGCGGCGCGGCCCGGTGCACAAGGTCGTCCGGGCGTCCCGCGAGCTGGGCAACGACCGCATGGACACCACGGTCGGCCCGTTCCGCGTCGAGGTCATCGAGGGGCTGAAGCGGCTCAGGGTCGTCCTCGACGAGAACGAGCACGGCCTGGCCTTCGACCTGACGTGGGAGGGGACGATCCCCGCCACGCTGGAGCCTCCGCACTATCTCCGCTGGCAGGAACGCGTCGTCTTCGACTCGCGGCGCCTCGCCCAGACCGGCCGCTGGACGGGCACCATCACGGTGGACGGCGAGACCATCGAGGCCACGCCCGACCACTGGTGGGGCTCGCGGGACCGGTCGTGGGGCATCCGGCCCGTGGGCGAGTCCGAGCCTCCGGGCATCCAGGTCAAGAACGCGGGCACCTTCTACTGGCTCTACACACCGATCCAGTTCGAGGACCACTCGATCCTGTGCATCGTGCAGGAGGACGAGAAGGGCCGCCGCATCCTGGAGGAGGCCACCCGCGTCTGGCCCGACCGTGAGGCCGAGTACCTGGGACGTCCCGAATACCGTCCCGAGTACGCCGAGGGCACCCGCGACGTGGTCAGCGCCACGCTGCGGTTCGCGCCGCCCGGCGGGGAGCCGTTCGAGATCAAGGCGACACCGATCCTGCCCGTCCACATGATGGTCGGCACCGGATACGGACTGGAGCCCGGCTGGAAGCACGGCATGTACCAGGGGCCCGATCTCAAGGTGGAGGGCGTCACCTACGACACCCGCAAACCGGACGACGCCGCACGCATGTGGGGCATGGTCGACGCGGTCGGCCGCTACGAGTACCTGGACGGGGCGCAGCCCACCGGCGCCGTCACCGGCCACGGACTCTACGAGTACTGGGCCCTGGGCCCGCATCCGTCCTTCGATGACTGAGGAATCTGCGAGACTGGCGGCCGTGACGACCCCGCCTTCGCCCGACCCCCCGGACGCAGAACGGCCGTCCCGGGAAGAACTGGACGGGCAAGTGCGCGAACGGTACGGCACTTGGCGCGACCAGCCGCGCGGCTTGGCCTGCGCGGTGATCGCGGCCTTCATGGTCCTCACCACGGCGGCGTTCGTGTTCGCCGTGGTCGCCGTCGTCGCGGCGATGAGCTGACGGCACAAGACCCGGGGCGCCCCGCGTCAGGATGCCCCGGGTCTCGCCGCACGCGTCAGGTAGGGATTCCCCCGGTGCCCTCCGCGATGGTGAACGCGACGTCGCCCTGCGGGTCGACCTGCGCGTCGAGCATCTTGTCGTCCAGCATCTCGGCGACGGTGGGCTCCAGGTACACCTTGGCGCCCTCCTCCTCGACGACCTGGTCGCCGGCCTCGGGCGCGGGGGCGACGGAGAGCCGCAGGGCGTCCGAGCCGTCGAGCCCGGACTCGATGCGGATGCCGGTCTCCGGCGGAAGCTCCGGATTGGCGGTCACGGTACGGATGACCTGGACGGCACCGCTGGTCAGCGTGAGCACGATCAGCTCCTCACGTCTCTGTCGTTCTCGGATCGGATCTGCCCCACCCTCCCCGATCGCCACGGCGGCAAACATCCGGACGTGACCGGCGGATGTCAGTCCGCGTTCGGCGCGAGCGCCTTGACCGCCTCCACCGGGGAGAGGCCGCCGCCGGGGACGACGGCGAGGACCGGCGTGGTCAGGCCGCTGTCCACGTACTCGCGGACGCGGGCCCGGCACGCCTCCGGCGACCCGTGCACGATCAGGTCGTCGACGACCTCGTCCGGGATGACCTCCAGGGCCTTCTTCCGGTCGCCGGCCGCCCACGCCTCGTTCATCGGGGCCAGCGCCTCGCCGCGTCCGAGCCACTCGTGGAACGCCTTGTAGACGGGCACCGTCATGTACGCGGCGATCATCCAGCGGCCGATCGCGCGGGCCTCCTCGGCGTTGTCGGTCGGGCACACGAACAGCCGCGCGATCAGCTCGGGCTCCTCGCCCAGCTCGCCGCGCACCGTCCGGACGTCCCTGGGCGCCAGCCAGTTGGTGATCGCGCCGTCGGCCTCGCGCGCGGCGAGCCGCAGCATGCCGGGGCGCAGCGCCGCGAGGACGACCGGCGGCGCCGTCTCCGGCACGTTGTCCAGCTTGAAGCCCTTGACGGCGAAGGTGTCGTACTCCTCCTTCACCTTCTCCCCGGCGAGCGCCTTGCGGAGGAAGCGCAGCGTGTCGCGGACGCGCTTGTACGGCTCGTCGAACGGGATGCCGTTCCAGCGCTGCACGATCGTGTCGGACGAGGTGCCGATGCCGAGCACGAACCGTCCGGGCGCGAGGCCGGCGAGGGTGGCGGCGTGCTGGGCCAGCAGCGCGGGCCCGCGCGTGTAGACCGGGACGATCGCGGGGCCGAGGCGCAGCTCGGGGCCCCACTGGGAGGCGAGCGCCAGCGGGGTGAACGCGTCGGTGCCGTTGGTCTCGGCGGACCAGGCGTCGGTGTAGCCGAGCCCGGACAGCTCCGCGACGATCTCGCGGTGCTCGGCCAGCGGGAGCCCGGTGAGCGGAATGGTCAGTCCCCAGCGTGACATCCGGGCCTCCTCAGGCGATCGACGCGCGGATGGTGGCGCCGCCGTCGACGACGAGGGTCTGCCCGGTCATCCAGGACGAGGCGTCGCCCGCGAGGAACACGGCCGCGTTCGCGATGTCCTCGGGCTCGCCGAGCCGGCCGAGCGGCATGTGCGCGCCGATCTCCGCCTCGTTGGCCTCCCACAGCGCGCGGGCGAGCTGGGTCTTGACCAGGCCGGGCGCGATGCAGTTCACCCGCACCCTGGGCGCCAGCTCCATCGCGAACTGCCGGCTGAGGTGGATCACCGCGGCCTTCGTGGCGTTGTAGTAGCCGATGCCGTGCTCGGTGATCAGCCCGCCGACGGAGGCGATGTTGACGACCGAGCCGCCGCGCTCGGCCAGCGACGCCTTCAGCGCGAGCTGCGTCCACTGGACGACCGCGAACTGGTTGACCTCGACGGTCTTCGCCGCGGCGGCGGGCGTGATCTCGGCCATCGGCCCGAAGTGCGGGCTCGTGCCGGCGTTGTTGACGAGGATGTCCAGGCCGCCGAACTCGGCGACGGCCGCGTCCACGCACGCGGCGGCCTCGTCGGCGTGGCCGACGTGCGCCGCCTTGGCGAGCACGCCCACGTTCGGGTGCGCCGCGCCGATCTCCTTGGCGACCTCGTCGAGCGCCTCCTGCTTGCGGGACGAGAGCACCACGTTGGCGCCCTCGGCGGCGAACGCGGTCGCGATCGCCTTCCCGATGCCCCGGGACGCCCCCGTGACCAGGGCCGTCCTTCCCTCAAGACCAGTCCGCATCCGCGCGCTCCCTACTCGCTCACCACTCGCTCGCACCCTGTGGGCGGCGATGGGCAGAATCCGACTCGGTTCACTGTAGCGAAGTGACTGACGAGTCAGTTAGCTGCCCTGGGGGTTCCGTCCCGCTCACCGGACGGGCATTCTTTCTAACGATCGTTTGGTTGTTACGCTGCGCCGGACGACACGAGGAGGGGCCGCGTGACCACGACCCGGGTGAGCACACCCAAGGAGCGCCGTCCGGCCGTCGAGGGCTGGTACACCACCGCGGACGGCGACGTCCGCCTGCTCGGTACCCGCTGCTCGTCCTGCGGAACGCCGTACTTCCCGCGCAACGAGCTGGCCTGCCGCAACCCCGGATGCACGGGGCCGAAGGACGGCTCGGAACTGGAGGAGTACGCGCTGTCGCCGCGCGGGCGCGTCTGGTCGTACGCCGACTCGCGCTACAAGCCGCCGCCCCCGTACGTCTCCCCCGACCCGTTCGTCCCCTACACGGTCGCCGCCGTCGAACTCGAAGCCGAGCGCATGGTCGTCCTCGGCCAGGTCGCCCCCGGCCACACCGTCGACGACCTCGAGGTCGGCATGGAGGTCGAGCTGACCGAGGGCGTCCTCTACGAGGACGACGAAGCCGAATACACGGTCTGGATGTGGAGGCCCGTCAAATGAGTCGCGACATCGCCGTCCTCGGCGCGGGCATGCACCCGTGGGGCAAGTGGGGCCGCAACTTCGTCGAGTACGGCCTCGCTGCGGCGCGGACCGCGCTCGCCGACGCCGGGCTGTCCTGGACGGACGTCCAGTACGTGTCGGGCGCCGACACCATCCGCAACGGGTACCCGGGGTTCATCGCCGGCGCCACCTTCGCGCAGGCGCTCGGCTGGTCGGGCGCACGGGTGTCGAGCTGCTACGCGGCGTGCGCGTCGGGGGCGCAGGCCATCAACACGGCGCGCGCGCAGATCCTCGCGGGCCTGTGCGACGTCGCGCTGGTCGTCGGCGCCGACGCCGCGCCGAAGGGCTTCTTCAAGCCGGTCGGCGGCGACCGCCCCGACGACCCCGACTGGCTCCGCTTCCGCCTCCTGGGCGCGACGAACCCCATCTACTTCGCCCTGTACGCGCGCCGCCGGATGGCCCTGTACGGCGCCACGCTCGACGACTTCGCCGCCGTCAAGGTGAAGAACGCGCGGCACGGCCTCGGCAACCCGAACGCCCGGTACCGCAAGGAGGTGACGGTCGAGGACGTCCGCGAGTCCGCCGTCGTCGCCGACCCGCTGCGCCTGCTGGACATCTGCGCGACCAGCGACGGCGGCGCCGCCCTCGTCCTCACCTCGATGGAGTTCGCGCGGCGGCACGGCGTCACCGACCCCGTGCGGATCCCGGCGGTCTCGACGGTCACCCCGACCTTCCCCAAGACCGTCCTGGACCTGCCCGACTTCGCGACGGACTCGGCGATGACGGCCGCCGTCCCCGAGCGGCCGTTCCGCTCCGCGATCGCGCACGCCGCCTACGAGGAGGCCGGCCTCGGCCCCGAGGACCTGTCGCTCGCCGAGGTGTACGACCTGTCCACCGCCCTCGAACTCGACTGGTACGAGGACATCGGCCTGTGCGAGCGGGGCGGCGCCGAGGAACTGCTCCGCTCCGGCGCCACCGCGCTCGGCGGCCGCGTCCCGGTCAACCCGAGCGGCGGCCTCGCCTCCTTCGGCGAGGCGATCCCGGCGCAGGCGATCGCGCAGGTCTGCGAGCTGACCTGGCAGCTGCGCGGCCGGGCCGAGGGCCGCCAGGTCGACGGCGCCCGGGCCGGCATCGCGGTGAACCAGGGCCTCTTCGGCCACGGCTCCGCCGTCATCACCGTCCGCTGATCACCGTCCGCTGATCACGCGGCGGTGAACCCGTCGCAGCCCAGGTAGAAGGCGTCGCCGTTCGCGCGGACGTGCAGCCAGACGATCGTCCAGACGCCGGGACGCAGCTCCGGGGACGTCCCGGCGCCCGAGCCGTCCCAGGTGAAGTCGGCGGGGAAGTGGAGGTCGAGCCAGCCGGCGTCCGGCGGGATCGGCCGCGGCCGGCTCGCCATCCAGCCGGGACCCGCGCTGCCGTGCGGCCCCGGCGGGCGGAGCTGCGCCGCCACGTAGTAGCCGGACGGGGACGCGTACTTGAACCGCATGCCGAACTTGATGCTCGTCCCCGTGTACGGCTGCCGCGGCGCGGAGACCTGCAGCTGACCCGCGAGGGCCCGGTCCTCGGGTTCTGAACGGATCGCGGGCAGGCAGTTCCCGTCCTTCTCGGAGTACGCCACGGCCCGGAAGTCCGACGTGGGCTG
This sequence comes from Spirillospora sp. NPDC047418, assembly GCF_040643275.1. Classification (NCBI taxonomy): domain Bacteria; kingdom Bacillati; phylum Actinomycetota; class Actinomycetes; order Streptosporangiales; family Thermomonosporaceae; genus Spirillospora; species Spirillospora sp. NPDC047418. Next base: position 10,089 of record NZ_JBEYTW010000079.1, on the reverse strand, counting down.
CTTCACGAGGATCACGTCCGGCGGACGACCGCCGGGGCCGGGGGTCCGTCCGGCCTGCGCACCCTCCGGCGGCGTGGCGGTCCCGCCCTCCGCGCCCTGCCCGGCCTGGGCGTTCTGCGAACCGTTCGTCGAGGGATCGGCGCCCTGCCGGCCCGCCGGGTCGTCGTTGAAGACCGACCGCGCGGTGAGGGCTCCGGCGAGGACTACGGCGACCACCCCGGCGCCGGCCGCGATGACGGCGGCGCGCGATCGCCCGGACATGCGCCCGGTCAGCGTCGTCCGGCCGCGACCCGGCGGGACGAGCCCGGACGCGACCGCGTCCGCGACGCCCGCGGGCACCGGCTCGGGGGCGCCGACCCGCCGCCGGTACTCGGGATCGTCCGCCGGCGGCACCGGGTCGGCGGCCAGTTCGAGCAGCCGCTCCGGGGTGGCGCGGGCGCCCGGCTCCTTCGCCGCGCACTGCCGGACGAGGCCCGCGACGCGCGCGTCGACCCCGTCCAGGTCGATGTCGCCGTCGAGGGTCCGGTGGATGATCGCCTCGATGCGGCCGCCGCCGAGCGGCGGGCGCCCCGTGGCGGCGTAGGCGATGGTGCCGGCGAGCGAGAACACGTCCGACGCGGGGACGGGCTGCTGCTCGCGGACGACCTCCGGCGCCACGTAGCCGGGGGTGCCGTTCCACGCGCCGGTCTGGGTGATCTGCGTCTGGCCCTCGCCGCGCGCGATGCCGAAGTCGATGAAGCGCGGTCCGTCCGGCGCGAGGATCACGTTGCCCGGCTTGAGGTCGCGGTGCTGGACGCCCTGCCGGTGGAGCTCCAGCAGCCCCCGGGCGAGCGCGGCGAGCAGCCGCACGCAGGTGTCGGGCGGGAGCGGCCCGTGCCGGGCGACCGCCTGCCGCAGCGTCGGGCCGGGCACGTACTCGGTCGCCAGCCAGTACGGCGGCGCGTCCAGGCCGGCGGCGACCATCGCGGCGGCGTACCGGGTCCGGACCCGCTCCACGGTCGCGACCTCGCGGCGGAAGCGGGCGAGCGCCTCCGGCCCCTCGAAGTCCTCCCGGATCACCTTGACGGCGATGTGCCGGCCGCCGCCGGTCAGGCCGAGGTAGACCTGCCCCATGCCGCCCGCGCCGAGCCTGGCGAGGAGCGGGTAGCCGCCGATCTCGGCGGGGTCCTCTGGGCGGAGTGGTTCCACGGCTCAGCAGCCCCTCGTCGTCGCGTCCGTCGCAACGCACATGATCTCATTCGCGCGGGGCGGTGCGTCCGGGATTCAGCGGGCCTCGCGGGCCACGTGGAGGGCGAAGGCGATCATCGGCGCCTGGAGCGGGAGGCGGCCGTAGGCGATGGCGCGCAGCGGCAGCGGGCGGCGGCGCCAGTCGCGGGCCATCTTGACGTTGGCGGGGAAGACGGCCGCCATCAGCGCCGCCGTGGCGATCGCGCCGGCCCTGCGGGTGCGGGGATGGGCGACGGCGGCGGCGCAGCCGAGTTCGGCGACGCCGCTGAGGTAGGTCCAGGTCCGCGCGCCGCCGGGCAGGCGCTCGGGGACGAGCGCGTCGAACGGCCTCGGGGCGATCATGTGCAGGGCGCCCATGCCGGCCATGGCACCGGCCAGCCGCCGCGACGCACGTGACGAATCGGTCATGTCCCGCAGTCTGGCAGATCAGACGGCTCGTCCAATAGTGCCCCCTCGGGTCTTCCGATGTGAGGCAAGTCACCCCCTTGCGCCCGTGTGACCTGGGGTGGAGCGGTCACGTGTCAGATGTCATCGTCTCGGCGACTTCGTGCGGTTTCGGGGGGAGTTAGGTTGCTACTGACCGGTAAGTACGAAATCTCCCCGCGGAGGCTCGCGATGACGTCCGAGCACCAGACTCCGGGGGCGGCTGCCGCGGCCGGGGGGACCGCCGGCGCCGTCTCCGGACCCGCCCCGAACGGCTCCGGGACTGGCGGGGGCCGTCCCGGAGCCGCGCGGGCGCTCGCCATGCCGCGCCCGGCCCCATGTCGATCACAGGGTCGGCGGCGGTGATGGGCCCGCCGCGCGGCCGCCCCACCGGTCAGGGCAGCTCGCGGATCTGCTCGATGATGCCGGGCATCGCCTCGTTGTTCTCGCGGATCCAGCGCCGCAGGACGGCGATCTCCGCGTCGCTGTAGGCGGCGAGGCGCTCGTGGAAGGCGTGGGCGATCGGCTCGAAGTAGGAGCCGAACTCGGCGATGTTCTCCTCGACCGGCTCGACGATCACGCGGCGGCGGTCGTCGGGGTCGCGGGTGCGCCGGACGTATCCGGCGCGTTCCAGCCGGTCGATGACGGCGGTGATCGCGCCGCCGGTGGTGATGCCCATCAGCTGCGCCAGCTGCCCGGGGGTCTGCGGGCCGTCCAGCACCAGCGCGCTCACGCACTGCGCGTCGGTGACGTTCAGGCCCGCCTTGCTCGCGGTGGCGTGGTGCAGCAGGACGGTGAACATGGTGCTGCGCTGCATCGCCCGCTGCAGCTCGTCCAACCGCTCGCGGTCCGGGGTCGACACGCCCACCTCTCCCTCGTCATCTCTCGTTTGGAGAGCCTAGTGGCCGGATGCGGACAGGGCCACCGGGGACGGCGCGGCGTGTGGCGCAGGACTCACCCGCCCATGATCGGGGCACCCCCAGGCCGCCCCTATCATGGGTTTTGTTAGGACCACTAACAGAGGTCCGCTCCTGGCCCCGAATCCCACGAAGGTTCGGGGCCGACCTCTACGTCCTCAACCGGTGCGTCCTCATCCGGCCTCCCCGGCCACCTCCTTGGCCCACCGGTAGTCGGCCTTGCCCGCGGGCGAGCGCTTCATCTCGGCGACGAACGCGTAGACGCGCGGCACCTTGTAGCCCGACAGCTCGCGCCGGCAGTGCGCGTCCAGGTCCGCGGGGTCAGGCGCGTCGCCGGACGGCTGGATCACCGCCGCGACGCGGTTCCCCCAGCGCTCGTCCGGAAGGCCCGTCACGACCGCGTCGTACACGCCCGGATGGCCCTTGAGGACGGCCTCGACCTCCTCCGGGAACACCTTCTCGCCGCCGGTGTTGATGGCCTGCGAGCCGCGCCCGTAGACGGCGATCGAACCGTCCTCCTCGACGGTGGCGATGTCGCCGGTGAGCAGCCAGCGCCTGCCGTCCACCACCGGGAACGTCTTGGCCGTCTTCTCCGGGTCGTTGTAGTAGCCCTGCGCGATGTGGCCGGTGCGGGCGACCTGCCCGATCACTCCCGAGCCGGGCTTGACCTGCTGCAGCGCGTCGTCCAGGACGGTGACGTTCTCGACGTCGGGGGCGAACCGCAGGCCCTTCTCGGGGGTCGAGCCGGCGACCGCCTCGGCCGTCGAACCCGACTCGGTCGACCCGAACCGGTCGAGGATCAGCACGTTCGGCAGCAGCTTCTGGATGCGGTCCCGGACCGTCCCGGTGAAGATCGCGCCCGTGGAGACGTAGGCGAACAGCGACGACGTGTCGTACTCGCCGCGCGCCAGCTCCTCCGCCATCGGGATCGCCATCGCGTCCCCGGTGATCGTCAGCGAGTTGACCTTCTCCCGCTCGATCGTCCGCCACACGTCGGCCGCGTCGAACTTGCGGGTGTAGACGAGCGTCGCGCCCATGAACCAGGCGATGAACGTGGCCACCTGCGCGGCCCCGTGCATCAGCGGCGCGACCGGCATCATGATCAGCGGCCCGCTGGTGCGGGCGTGCTCCACGATGTCCGCGGGCGCGGCCGGGCGCGGCACCGTCGGGTTCCAGAACGCGAAGATGATCTGCTCGGTCGACCACATGACGCCCTTCGGCATCCCGGTCGTCCCGCCGGTGTAGATGATGTAGAGGTCGTCGCCGGACCGCTCCGGGAAGCCCGCGCGCGTGGCGTCCGCGTCCGCCAGCGCCGCGTCGTAGGCGACCGCGCCCGGGATGGACGGCGTGCCGCCCACCCCGATGAGGTGCGTCAGCTTCGGCGCCTCCGCGACGGCCGCGGCGACCCGCTCTTCGAACTCCACGTCGTACAGCAGCGCGACGCTGTCGGAGTCCTGGTAGACGTAGAGCAGCTCGGTCTCCACGTACCGGTAGTTGACGTTGATCGGCACGGCCCGGATCTTCAGCGCCGCCAGCAGCGCCGCCGCGTACTCCACACCGTTGTACAGCTGGACGGCGACGTGCTGGCCCGGCCGCACGCCCGCGTCCTGCAGGTGGTGGGCGAGCCGGTTCGCGTGCGCGTCCAGCTCGGCGAACGTGAACCGCTGGTCGCCGCACACCAGTGCGACACGGTCCCCGATCGCGTCCGCGATTCCCTCGAACAGGTCAGCGTGGTTGTACTCCATCGGACGTCCTCCGAAGGGGGGTGAAGGAGATCAGGGTTTGTCGCTGCCGACGATCCACATCGCGAAGAACTGGGCGCCGCCGCCGTAGGCGTGGCCGAGCGCGCGCCGCGCACCGTCCACCTGGTGGTCGCCGGCCAGCCCGCGCACCTGCAGCGCGGCCTCCGCGAACCGGATCATGCCGGACGCGCCGATCGGGTTGGACGACAGCACGCCGCCGGACGGGTTCCACGGGATGTCGCCGTCGAACGCCGTCGCGCCGGCCTCGGTGAGCTTCCAGCCCTCGTTCTCGCCGCAGAACCCGAGGTTCTCCAGCCACATCGGCTCGTACCAGGAGAACGGGACGTACACCTCGGCGCAGTCGAGTTCGCTGCGCGGGTCGGTGATGCCGGCCTGCCGGTACACCTCCGCCGCCGCGTCCTTGCCGCCCTGCGGGCTGACGCTGTCGCGGCCCGCGAACTGCATCGGCTCCGAGCGCATCGCCGTCCCGTGCACCCAGGCGGGTCGGTGCGGTGCTCGCTTTGCCGCGTCCTCCGAGGCCAGCACCATCGCGCACGCGCCGTCCGAGGACGGGCACGTCTCCAGGTACCGGATCGGCTCCCACAGCATCGGCGTCGACTCGACCATCTCGCGGGTGATGCCGGGGATCTTCAGGTGCGCGTACTGGTTCCGCAGCGCGTTCTGCCGGTCCTTGACCGCGACGAGCGTGCCGATGTGGTCGGGGGCGCCGGACCGGGCCATGTAGGCGCGGATGTGCGGCGCGAAGTAGCCGCCCGCCCCGACGACCAGGGACGTCGTGAACGGCCCGTTGACCGTCAGCGTCCACGTCGCGTTCGACTCCGACTGCTTCTCCCACGCGAGCGTGAGGACCCGGTCGTGCACGCCGGACTGGATCAGGTTCGCCGCGACGATCGCCGTGGACCCGCCGACGGAGCCGGCCGTGTGGACGCGCAGCAGCGGCTTGCCGGTCGCGCCGATCGCGTCCGCCAGGAACAGCTCCGGCATCACGACGCCCTCGAACATGTCGGGCGCCTTGCCGACCACGACGGCGTCGATGTCCTTCCAGGTCAGCCCAGCGTCGTCGAGGGCGCGGCGGGCGGCCTCGCGGAGCAGGCCGGCCATCGACACGTCCAGCCGCTTGGTCTTGTACTGCGTCTGCCCGACGCCGATGATCGCGCAGGATTTAGCCATGGTTGTTCTCTCCCGACAGCACGCAGACGAGGTTCTGCTGGAGGCAGGGGCCGGACGCGGCGTGCCCCAGCGTCCGGGACGCCGTCCCATCGTGGATGCGGGCCGCGGCCTCGCCGATGCGGACCAGGCCCGCCGCCATCACCGGGTTCGCCGCCAGGGCCCCGCCGGACGGGTTGACCGTCACGCCGTCGTCCAGGCCGAGCGCCTCGCGCAGGATCAGCTCCTCATGGCTGAACTGGGCGTGCAGCTCGGCGACCTCGATCCCGGTCGCGCCGGCCTTCTCCCCCGCGAGGCGAGCCGCCGCGGAGCGGGTCAGGTCGCGCACGCCGAGCGCGTGCGGCTCGGTGCGGTGGTCGATGCCGGTGATCCACGCGGGCCGCTCGCACAGCTCCCGCGCCTTGTCGCCCGCCGCGAGCACGATCGCAGCGGCGCCGTCGGTGACGGGCGCGACGTCGTAGGGGCGCAGCGGCGCCACGTCGTACGCGTCGCCGTCGGGATCGGGCAGGTGCAGCGCGAACGGGTTGTCGCGGCCGGACGCCCGCGACCTCGCCGCGACGGCGCGCAGGTCGTCCTCCTTCACGCCCGACCGCTCCATGTAGGCGCGGGCCTGCATGGCGGCCATCGACACCTGGTCGACGCCGAGCGGGGCCAGCGTGTAGGGGTCGAGCTGCTGGGTCATGATCGCGCGGAGGTCGCCCTGGGACGACTTGCCGAACCCGTACACCAGCGCGGTGTCGATCTCGCCGATCTGGAGCTTCACCCACGCCTCGTACAGCGCCCACGCGCCGTCCATCTCGACGTGGCTCTCGGCGATCGGCGGCCACGCGCCCAGCGTGTCGAGCGCCGACACGAACGCGAACGGCGCGCCCTGCAGGTAGTCGCACGAGCCCGAGCAGGTGAACCCGAACCGGGACAGGCCCGTCCGCTCCTTGATCTCGGTGATCACCGGCAGGACCATCTCGGTCTCCGCGATCCCCTGGTCCTCGGCGCTGTGATGACTCTGTGCGAACGCGACGACTGCGACATCACGCATTACATGAAGTCCTTGATCTCTTCGAAGGGGACGTCGGGCTCGTCGATGGGCTCGAACCACTTGATGTTGGACATCGAGTGGGTCCACTCATCGCGGGGCCGCCACGCCGCCTTCACCCGCATCCCCATCCGCACCTGGTCGGCCGGGATGCCCGCGACGAGCGTCAGCATCGTCAGGCCGGCGCCGTCCAGCAGGACGTAACCGGACACGAACGGCACCTCGGGTGCGCGCGGGTCGGGGATGTTGTTGACCGCGAAGGTGGTGACGGTGCCCGTGTCGGGCAGCTCCACCTCTTCGGTCGTCGGCACGCCGTCGCGCGTGCAGAACCCCTTCATCGGCACGATGACCTTGTCGCAGACCGGGCAGCGGTGGCCGATGATCCGGCCCTCGGAGATCCCCTCCAGGAACCGGCCGAGCGCCCGGCCGCCCTTCAGCCGGTACTCCAGCGCCGCCTGCGGGTTGATCATCGTGACCTCGGGCAGGAAGCACTCGATGTCGCCGATCGTCCCGGTGCGCTCCGCGCGGTACTTCGGCCGCACCCGCATCCCGGTCTTCAGGAACTTCGGCGGCTTCGCGCCCACCTCGAAGACGCCCAGGTCGAGGGCGTGCACGAGGGCGGTGTCGGCGCCGTCCGGGCGGATCAGCGCCCACGCGAACGGACGGTCGAACGGGTGCTCCTTCGCCGGGTCCGGCACCCACGACCAGGTCGTGACCGTCCCGGCCGGGCCGACCTCGACGAACTCGCCGGTCACGTCCTCGCCGGTCTCGGGGTCGCACTCCTGCGGCGGGACGATCACCCGGCCGCCCGCCGTCCGGACGCCGACCAGCCGGCCGTCGCGCAGCTCGCTCAGGAACCGCCCGATCACCGGGCCGACCGAGCGGGTGTAGCCGCCGGGGAACTCGACGACGTGGTTCGGGGCGTCGGATGGCGCCGTGTTAGATGGCACTGTCGCGGTCCTTCCAGTACGGGTCCCGCAGCTTGCGCTTGAGGAGCTTGCCGTTGGGCTCGCGCGGCATCGTCTCGATGAAGTCGATGGTCTTCGGCCACTTCATCTTCGCGAGCCGCCCCTCCAGCGACGCGAGGATCTCGCCCGCGAGCTCGTCGCCGGGCGCGACGCCCTCGGCGGGCTCGACGACGGCCTTGATCTGCTCGCCCCACTCCTCGTCCGGGATGCCGAACACGGCGACGTCCCCGACCTTCGAGTGCAGGATGATCTCGTTCTCGATCTCGGCCGGGTAGATGTTCGCGCCACCCGAGATGATCATGTCGGCCTTGCGGTCGGACAGGAACAGGAAGCCGTCCTCGGTGAGGTAGCCGATGTCCCCGACGGTGAAGAAGCCCTTGAGGCGGTTCTTCTCCGTCTTCTCCTTGTCGCCCTTGTACTCGAACTCGACGCCGGCCATCTTCATGTAGATCGTGCCGTGCGTGCCGGCCGGGACGGGCTCGCCGTCGTCGTCCACGATGAGCAGCTCGCTGATCGGCCACGCGTTGCCGACCGTGCCGGGGTGCGCGCGCCAGTCCTGCGGGCTCGCGATCGTCCCGCCGCCCTCGGTCGCCGCGTAGTACTCCCAGATGCAGTCGCCCCACCATTCGAGCATCTGCTGCTTGATCGGCACGGGGCACGGCGCCGCCGCGTGGATCGCCCACTTCATGCTCGACACGTCGTACCGGGACCGGACGTCCTCCGGCAGCGACAGGAGCCGCTTGAAGTGCGTCGGGACCATGTGGGTATTGCTCACACGGTGTTCTTGGATCACCCTGAGGGTGTCCTCGGCATCCCACTTGTCCATGTAGACGAGCGTGTGGCCCATCTGCAGGGCGGTGCCGCCGAACTGGGTGACGGCCGTGTGGTAGTTGGGCGAGGTGATCAGATGGGCCTGGTGCTCGCCCCCCGCCGGGATGCCCGGCGGGATGCCGAACAGGCCGAGCAGGAACGTCATCAGCTCGGCGCTGTCGTCGGGGTCGATGCCCATCAGCGCCCGCTTGACGCCCTTCGGCCGTCCGGTCGTGCCGGACGTGTAGTGCATCGTGGCGCCGTTGCTGCGGTCGTCCGGCAGCGTGTCGGGCTGCCCCTCGACGAGCTCGGCGAGCGGGCGGAAGCCCTCGACGTCCCCGAACGCGAACCGCCGGTGCGCCTCGATCTCCGCACCGGCCGGCACGCCCTCCCGGGCGTACCGCTCGTGGACGAAGAACGCCTTGGCCTCGCTGTCGGAGACGATGTAGCCGATCTCCGGCCCGGTCAGGTGCCAGTTGATCGGCGTGTAGTACCAGCCGGCCTGCAGCGCGGCCAGGTACAGCACGAGGCCGTCGGCGCCGTTCGGGACGAGCCCGCAGATGCCGTCGCCCTTCTCCAGCCCCAGCGCGCGCAGCCCGTGGACGAGCCGGTTCGCGCGGGCCAGCAGGTCGCCCGCGGCATGACTCGTCCCGTCCGGGTCGACGCACGCGACCCAGTCGGGATCGGCCTGCGCCAACCGCCAAAAGCCCAATGACCCCATCGGAACTCCCCTAAGTGATCACGGTGAGCACCGTCACACGGCGGCACTCGGCGATGAAAGTAGATCACGTTCTCGTTTTGGAGTTCAACCCCTACCGGTAGGGCAGCGGCTTAACTAGAATCTGTTCTCGTTTGACACCCGAGCTGGAGGAACCATGGCGGAACGGCTGCCGATCAGCACCGAGCACTGCATCGTCGAGCGGGACGGCCACGTCGTCACCGTCACGATGAACCGGCCGGAGGCGCGCAACGCGCTCAGCACCGCGATGCTGGTCGGTCTCGCCGACGCCTGGGCCTACATGTCGGACACGCCGGAGGTCCGCGTCGGCATCCTCACCGGAGCCGACGGCACCTTCTGCGCCGGCGCCGACCTGAAGGCGATGAGCCAGCCGTCCGCGGACCCGCGCGTCCAGGAGCGGGCCGCGCAGATCACCGACTACCACTGGAAGGGCCTGCTGCGCGACGGCCGCCCCACCAAGCCGCTCATCTGCGCCATCGAGGGCTACGCCGTCGCCGGCGGCACCGAACTGCTCACCGGCACCGACCTGCGCGTTGTCGCCGAGGGCGCCACCCTCGGGCTGTTCGAGGCCAAGCGCGGCCTGTTCCCCATGGGCGGCAGCGCCGTCCGCCTGCCCCGCCAGATCGGCTACGCCGCCGCGCTCGACATCCTGCTCACCGCCCGCGAGGTGACCCCGCAGGAGGCCCTCGCCATGGGCCTGGTCAACAAGGTCGTCCCGGACGGGCAGGCGCTCGCCGCGGCCCGCGAGATGGCCGACCAGATCGCCGCGTGCGCGCCGCTGTCCGTCCAGGCGATCCTGCGCGCCGTCCGCGAGACCGAGCACCTCCCCGAAGAGGAGGCGCTCAAGATCTCCGACGAGATCGGCTGGCCCGTCTTCGCCTCCGCGGACGCCAAGGAGGGCTCCCGCGCCTTCAAGGAGAAGCGCCCCGCCGTCTACCACGGCAAGTGACGGATCAGGCCCCCGGCGGCGGCTCGGGCGTGGGCCGGCCCCGCCGCGGCGCCGGCCCCCCCCCAACCCCCGCCGGGCCCCCCCCAACCCCCC
>NZ_JBEYTW010000078.1:0-42388 GCF_040643275.1 Spirillospora sp. NPDC047418 | reverse complement strand
TACCTATCTATAAATAATCTTTAATAATCCTCGACGGCACCGTGATGGGGTGCGGGGCCGCTCCGGGCAGGCCGGCACGCTGGGTAAACGAACGGGCCGGTGCGCGATCGCGCACCGGCCCGTCGAACCCCGGACCCTACTTCGTGAAGGAGAGGCCGCTCCTCGGCTCGACCGTCAGCCGGTCGGCGGCCTCGTCGAGGTCGACCACGACCTCGTCGCCGTCGCGGACCTCCCCGGAGAGCAGCTCGCGGGCGAGCTGGTCGCCGATCGCCGTCTGCACGAGCCGGCGCAGCGGCCGCGCCCCGTACAGCGGGTCGTAGCCGGTCAGCGCCAGCCATTCGCGCGCGGCGGGCGTCACTTGCAGCGTCAGCTGCCGGTCGGCGAGCCGGTCGCCCAGCTTGTCGACCTGCAGGTCCACGATGCGGGTCAGCTCGGTCGTGGAGAGCGCGTCGAACAGGATCACGTCGTCGAGGCGGTTCAGGAACTCCGGCTTGAACGAGTTCCGGACGGCGTTCCACACCGCCTCCCGCTTCGCCCCGTTCTCCAGCGTCGGGTCCACGAGGAACTGCGACCCGATGTTGGACGTCAGGATCAGGATCGTGTTGCGGAAGTCGACCGTGCGGCCCTGCCCGTCCGTCAGCCGGCCGTCGTCCAGCACCTGCAGCAGGATGTCGAAGACCTCGGGGTGCGCCTTCTCCACCTCGTCCAGCAGGACCGCCGAGTACGGGCGGCGCCGGACGGCCTCGGTGAGCTGCCCGCCCTCCTCGTAGCCGACGTATCCGGGCGGCGCGCCGACCAGCCGCGCCACGGAGTGCTTCTCGGAGTACTCGCTCATGTCGATGCGGGTCATCGCCCGCTCGTCGTCGAACAGGAACTCCGCGAGCGCCTTCGCCAGCTCGGTCTTGCCGACGCCGGTCGGGCCGAGGAACAGGAACGAGCCGGTCGGACGGTCCGGGTCGGAGATGCCCGCGCGGGCGCGGCGCACCGCGTCCGACACGGTGCGGACCGCGGCCTCCTGCCCGATCAGGCGCCTGCCCAGCTCGTCCTCCATGCGGAGCAGCTTCGCCGTCTCGCCTTCGAGCAGCCGGCCGGCGGGGATGCCCGTCCACAGCGCGACCACGTCGGCGACGTCGTCCGGGCCGACCTCCTCCTTGACCATCGCGTCGCGGTTCTCGGCCGCCTCCGACGCCTCCTCCAGCTGCTTCTCCAGCGCCGGGATCTCGCCGTAGGTGAGTCGCGCGGACGTCTCCAGGTCGCCGTCGCGCTGGGCGCGCTCGGCCTCCCCGCGCAGCTGGTCGATCGTCTCCTTGATCTCGCCGACCCGGTTCAGGCTCGCCTTCTCCTTGTCCCAGCGGGCGACGAGGCCGGTGAGGTGCTCCTGCTTGTCGGCGAGGTCCGCGCGCAGCCGGTCGAGCCGCTGCCGGGACGCCTCGTCGGTCTCCTTGGCGAGGTTCAGCTCCTCCATCTTCAGCCGGTCCACCGAACGCTGCAGCTCGTCGATCTCCACCGGACGGGAGTCGATCTCCATCCGCAGCCGGGACGCGGCCTCGTCCACCAGGTCGATGGCCTTGTCCGGCAGGTACCGGGAGGTGATGTAGCGGTCCGACAGGGTCGCCGCCGCGACCAGCGCCGAGTCGTTGATCTGCACCTTGTGGTGCGCCTCGTAGCGGCCCTTCAGCCCGCGCAGGATCGCGATCGAGTCCTCCACGGTCGGCTCGCCGACGAAGATCTGCTGGAAGCGGCGCTCCAGCGCCGGGTCCTTCTCGATGCGCTCGCGGTACTCGTCCAGCGTCGTCGCGCCGATCATGCGCAGCTCGCCGCGCGCCAGCATCGGCTTCAGCATGTTGCCGGCGTCCATCGCGCCCTCGGCCGCGCCCGCCCCGACGACGGTGTGCAGCTCGTCGATGAACGTGACGATCTGCCCCTCGGACTCCTTGATCTCGTTCAGGACGGCCTTCAGCCGCTCCTCGAACTCGCCCCGGTACTTCGCGCCCGCGACCATCGCGCCGAGGTCGAGGGAGACGAGCTTCTTGCCGCGCAGCGACTCGGGCACGTCGCCCGCGATGATGCGCTGCGCGAGCCCCTCCACCACGGCGGTCTTGCCGACGCCGGGCTCACCGATGAGCACCGGGTTGTTCTTCGTCCGGCGCGACAGCACCTGCACGACCCGGCGGATCTCCGCATCGCGGCCGATGACCGGGTCGAGCCGCCCGTCGCGGGCCGCCGCCGTCAGGTCGACGCCGTACTTCTCCAGCGACTGGTAGGTGCCCTCGGGGTTCTCGCTGGTGACGCGGGCGTGGCCGCGCACCTTCTCGAACGCGTCCAGCAGGGCCTGCGGCGTCGCGCCGAACTCCTTCAGCAGGCCCGCCGCGGGGCCGCCGTCCGCGGCGAGGCCGACCAGCAGGTGCTCGGTCGAGACGTACTCGTCCTCCAGCTGCTGCGCCCGGTTCGCCGCCGTGTTGATCGACCGCTGGAGCTGCACCGCGAGCCGCGGCGACGACACCGTCGACCCCTGCGCCTTCGGCAGCGCGGCGAGCTGCTCCTCCGCCCGCCGCTTGATCGCCTGCCAGTCGGCGCCGACCGCCTCCAGCAGCGGCACCGCCGTCCCGTCCGGCAGCGCGATCAGCGCCACCAGCAGGTGCTGCGGCTCGACCTCGGGGTGCCCCTCCGCAGCCGCCCTGCGGACCGCGACCGACACCGCCTCCTGGCTCTTCTGCGTCAGCTTGTAGTCCATGTCCTGTCCCCGTGAATGTGCTGTGCTTACCCGGTGTCGCTTACTCGGTGTTCCGTTCGTGCCAGACGACGACGCTCGTATGCCTGATGGGCACCAGGTCGGCGCCGGGAGTGCCGGTCGGCTCGCCGTGCCGCCGCTGCTGCGCCAGCCGCGCCGCGACCGCGCGGGTCGACTCGAGTTCGTTCGCGAGCTCCTCCAGCGCGGCGTGCGCCTTCACGAGCTCCTCGCGGAGCCGCACGTTGTCGCGCTGCAGCTCCAGGATGTGCTTGATGCCGGAGAGGTTGATGCCCTCCTCCTGGGAGAGCCGCTGGATCTCCCGCAGCATCACGATGTCGCGCATCGAGTAGCGGCGGCCCCGGCCGGCCGTCCGGCCGGGGCACACCAGGCCCATCCGGTCGTAGGTCCGCAGCGTCTGCGGATGCAGCCCGGACAGCTGCGCCGCCACCGAGATCACATAGACCGGAGTGTCATCGCCGAAGGGGTCCATGAGGGTCTCACTCCTGTCTGGCCTTCTGGAGCACGTCGGCGCGGAGGTCCTCGCCGCCGCCCGCCTCGCGGAGCTTGGCCAGCGCCTCCCGCGACTGCTCGTCCAGCTTCGGCGGGACGTGGACGTCGACGGTGACCAGCAGGTCGCCCTTCGTCCCGTCGCGCCGGGGCGCGCCGCGGCCCTTCACCCGGAACTTGCGGCCGTTCGGCGTGCCCTCCGGCAGCCGCAGCGTGACGGGCTGCCCCTGGAACGTCGGCACCCGGATCTCGGCGCCGAGCGCCGCCTCGGGGAACGTCACCGGGATCGTCAGCGTCAGGTTGTCGCCGCTGCGCCCGAACACCGCGTGCGGACGCACCTTGATGTTCACGTACAGGTCGCCGGCCGGGCCGCCGTTCTCGCCGGGCGCGCCCTTGGCCTTCAGCCGGATCTTCTGCCCGTCCGCGACGCCCGCCGGGATGCGCGCCTGGATCGTGCGGGTGCCGGTCGCGCGGCCGCTGCCGTGGCAGATCGGGCACGGGTCGTCGACGACGAGGCCCCGGCCGCGGCACTCCTTGCACGGCTCCTGGAAGCCGAAGTTGCCGAGGTTGCGGGTCTCGTGCCCGGTGCCCTCGCAGTTCGGGCACACCCGCGGCACCGTGCCGGCCTTCGCGCCCGTCCCGCGGCAGCTGTCGCAGGCGGCCTCGCTGGTCAGCTTGATCGGGACGGTCACGCCGTTCATCGCGCGGCCGAACGACAGCGTCACCTCGGTCTCGACGTCCGCGCCGCGCCGCGCGCGCCGCGTCGTCCCCGTGGTGCGGGTGCCGCCGCCGCGGCCGAACAGGCCGCCGAACAGGTCGCCGATGCGCTCACCGGCGCCGCCCGGCTGCGTCCCGGTGCCGCCGCCGCCCTGGCCGAACAGGTCGCCGAGGTCGAACCCGAACCCGCCGCCGCCCTGCTGGCCGCGGAACCCGCCCGGCATCGACCGGACGGAGTCGTACTCCTTGCGGCGCTTCTCGTCGGACAGCACGTCGTACGCCTCGGAGACCTCCTTGAAGCGCTCCTCGGCGTCGGCGTCCCCCTTGTTGGCGTCCGGGTGGTACTTGCGCGCCAGCTTCCGGTAGGACTTCTTGATCTCCTCCTGCGAGGCCGTCTTCGCGACACCGAGGACCTTGTAGTAGTCCTTCTCCAGGTAGTCCTTGGTGCTCACGGCGCCCCGCCTTCTGCTATCGCCACTTGCCACATGCCTTCATGCCCCCGTGTGGGCCCGCCCCGCTTCACGTGGGACGGGCCCGTGGGGCCTCATTCGCCCGATTCGCCGTCCGGGCCGCCCGCCTCGCCGGCGGACTCCGCCGCGTCCGGGTCGGGGTCGGCCACCGCGACGCGCGCCGCCCGCAGGATGCGCTCGCCGATCCGGTAGCCGGGCTGCAGGACGTCCACGACACTCGTCTCGGTCACCTCGGGCGAGAGCGAGTGCATGAGCGCCTCGTGCACGTTCGGGTCGAAGGGCTCGCCCTTCTCCCCGTACCGCACCAGGCCGAGCTTGCCGGTGACCGCCTCCAGGCTCTCCGCGACGGACCTGAACCCGCCGGTGAGCTCGTCGTGGTCACGGGCGCGGCCGATGTCGTCCAGGATCGGGAGCAGTTCGGACAGCACCTGCCCGAGGGCCTGCTCGCGGACCGCGACCCGGTCGCGCTCGACGCGCTTGCGGTAGTTGTCGTACTCGGCCTTCAGCCGCTGGAGGTCGGCGACCCGCTCCGAGAGCTGGGTCTGCAGCGCGGAGACCTCCTCGCCGGCGGCCTTGCCTGCCTTGCCGGCGCCCCCGTCGGCCGGGGCCTCCGGGGCAGGCGGACCCCCCGCCTGCGCCCGGACTTCCCCCGTTTCGGGGTCGATGCGCCGCTTGTCGCGGATCACCGGACCCTCCTTCTCCTCGCCCTCGTTGTGGGAGGGCGTCACGATGCGTCCTTGGGCTTGTCCTCGTCCACGATCTCCGCGTCGACGACCTCGTCGTCCTGCGGCCCCTGCGCGTCGGCGGTGGGACCGTGGTCCTCGGCGCCCGCCTGAGCGCCCTCGGGGTTCTGCGCGTACATCGCGGCGCCCATCTTCTGGCTGATCTGCGCGAGCTTCTCCGCAGAGCCCTTGATGGCGTCGACGTCGGTGCCCTCCAGGGCCTTCTTCACCTCGGCGACCGCGTCGCTCACCTCGGTCTTCAGCTCCGCGGGGACCTTCTCGTCGTTCTCCCGCAGGAACTTCTCGGTGGAGTACGCGAGGGTGTCGGCCTGGTTGCGGACGTCGGCCTCCTCCTTGCGCTTGCGGTCCTCCTCGGCGTAGTCCTCGGCGTCGCGCATCATCTTCTCGATGTCGTCCTTGGGCAGCGCGCTGCCGCCCGTGATGACCATCGACTGCTCGCGGCCGGTGCCCTGGTCCTTCGCGCTGACGTTCACGATGCCGTTCGCGTCGATGTCGAAGGTGACCTCGATCTGCGGGACGCCGCGCGGCGCCGGCGGCAGACCGGTCAGCTGGAACGTGCCGAGCTTCTTGTTGTACGCGGCGATCTCGCGCTCGCCCTGGTAGACCTGGATCTCCACGGACGGCTGGTTGTCGTCGGCGGTGGTGAACGTCTCCGACCGCTTGGTCGGGATCGTGGTGTTCCGCTCGATGATCTTGGTGAAGATGCCGCCCTTGGTCTCGATGCCGAGGCTGAGCGGGGTCACGTCCAGCAGCAGGACGTCCTTGACCTCGCCCTTCAGCACGCCGGCCTGCAGGCTGGCGCCGATCGCGACGACCTCGTCCGGGTTGACGCCCTTGTTCGGCTCCTTGCCGCCGGTCAGCTCCTTGACCAGCTCGGACACCGCGGGCATCCGGGTCGAGCCGCCGACCAGCACGACCTGGTCGATCTTGTCGACGCCGATGCCGGCGTCCTTCAGCACCGAGTGGAACGGCGCCTTCGTCCGGTCGAGCAGGTCGGAGGTCATCCGCTGGAACTCGCCCCGGGTGAGCTTCTCGTCCAGGTGCAGCGGGCCCTCGCTGGACGCGGTGATGTAGGGCAGGTTGATCTGCGTCTCGGACGAACCGGACAGCTCGATCTTCGCCTTCTCCGCGGCCTCGCGCAGGCGCTGCAGCGCCATCTTGTCCTTGGACAGGTCGACGCCGTTGGCGTTCTTGAACTTCTCGACCAGCCAGTCGACGACCTTCTGGTCCCAGTCGTCGCCGCCCAGGTGGTTGTCGCCGCTGGTGGCCTTGACCTCGACCACGCCGTCGCCGACCTCCAGCAGGGAGACGTCGAACGTACCGCCACCGAGGTCGAAGACCAGGATGGTGGCCTCGTTCTCCTTCTCCAGGTGGTAGGCGAGCGCCGCCGAGGTCGGCTCGTTGATGATGCGCAGGACGTTCAGGCCCGCGATCTGGCCGGCCTCCTTGGTGGCCTGCCGCTGGTGGTCGGAGAAGTAGGCGGGAACCGTGATGACCGCGTCGGTGACGGTCTCGCCCAGGTAGGACTCGGCGTCCCGCTTCAGCTTCTGGAGCACGAACGCGCTCATCTGCTGCGGGTTGAAGTCCTTGTCGTCGATCTTGACCTTCCAGTCGGTGCCCATCTCGCGCTTGACCGACCGGATGGTGCGGTCCACGTTGGTGACCGCCTGGCGCTTGGCGACCTCGCCGACGAGAACCTCGCCGTTCTTGGCGAAGGCGACGACGGACGGCGTGGTCCGCGACCCCTCCGCGTTCGCGATGACGGTGGGCTCGCCGCCCTCCAGAATCGCGACGACCGAGTTGGTCGTCCCGAGGTCGATGCCGACCGCACGTGCCATGTTCTCGTCCTCCGTCTTTTCCGGTTAACCCCGTTGCCGGTGTCATGCAGCCCCGGTCGCCGCCGAGGGCGCGGCCGGTTCGTCTTCTGTCCGCAAGATTGCCCGGATCGTGGTCCCTTGTCAAATGACTTGAGCCGACCCGACTCAACTTTGCTGACGACCTCTACAACAGGACGATTGAGCCACCTATTCCGGTTCCCCGAACGACCCCGCCGACGCAGAGATCGCCTGGACGGAGGAGCACGCGCCCGCCTGTCGTCCCCCGTCAGGAGGACCACCTCCTCCCCACGGCCCGGGGACGTCACCACCTCGTCCACATGACCCCGGCGTCGTCGCGCCGAGCGTGGCCGACGAGGCCGAGGACGATGTACTCGCTCTTGCCGTACAGGGACACCGTGACGAGCCGGACGGCACCGCACACACCCGTGGCCGCCCCGCGAAGAGCGAGATCGACATGGGTGAACGCGGCGTCCATGTCGTCGGTCACCCCGGCGTGGCCGTTCCCGACGTCCCAGGCGTACATCCGCGGCGGCACGTCCGCCCGTCCCTTCACCGCCAGCCCCCGATCAGGACGCGCCGCCGCCGCTTCGGCCGTCCATGGCCCGGCCGCGCCGATTCGCGGGGCCGTGAGGGAGCGGCCGGACGCCCCCGCAGCTTCCGTCCGATGGGCGGGACCGTCCGCCGGACGGCGAGGACCGCGCGGATTTCGTCGGCGAGAAGCCGAGGGGTGACCGCCTCCACCAGACGATCGTCGACCAGCGCCCACCAGTGCCCGGTGTAATCGCCGAGCCATGCCCGGACGCCGGGGAAAGCGGCCTCCAGCTCCCGCCGGATCTGGTCGGGGTCGACGTAGACCCAACTCGTTGCGGAGCAATCAGCTAGGTTGCCCATAGATCGGACCTCACTCCGATTGAGGCCCCGGGCGTCATGGTGTTGCTGCACCTGTCCGGGGCCGCCCTATGTCTACGAGCGCGCAGGGGCGCGACTCGCTGTTGTCGCGCCACGCGACCGGGAGCCCGGGGGTGAGCCCCCGGCCGCGCGACACCCGCCGGCACGAACTCGCAGACGCCGCACCAACGGTCCACGTGATCACCGTCCGCACCTGGGGGCAGTGCGGCGATGGCCACGCTGTGCGCTCTCGCAACTGCGCTGAGTGGCTGAACGCACTCGCCTATCATGACCCGCACTTGTGCGGAGCGCCAGTGTTAGCGTGAAAGATCTGTTACGAATTGGCCACGCATGGTGATCGCTCTGATGGAAGGCTGCTCCCATGCCTGTTGAGCACGGACCGACCGCACGGCATCGCCGACTCGCGGCCGAGCTGCGACGCCTTCGTGAGGCGGCAGACCTGACACCCGAGGTGACCGCCGGCATCCTCGGCTGGAGCCGAACCAAGCTCGTACGGATCGAGACAGCCAAGAGCATGCCTTCCGTCGGCGACGTCGAGCGCATCCTCGACGTCTACGGAACCGACTATGCGACGCGGGCGGCGCTGCTCCAGCTCACCCGCGACGTTCGCACGCGTGGTTGGTGGGCGGCGTTCGGCGACGTCCTGGCCGGCGGCTACGCCGAACTGGAGGACGCCGCCGATCGCATCCGGATCTGGCAAACGGAAGTTGTTCCGGGTGTACTCCAGACCCCTGATTACGCTCGTGCCCTGATCGCGGGGACATTTGCGGACGACCGGGATGAGATCGACCGGAGGTTGCAGGCGCGGATGGCAAGACGTGCACGCTTCGCACGTACAGACGCCCCCGAACTGGACATCCTCCTGGCAGAAGAGGTCTTCCGTCGGCCGGTCGGCGGGCCGACTGTGATGATTGGCCAGCTCACTGCACTCCTGGAGGCGATGGAACACGCGTCGATAGCTGTTCGCGTCGTCCCGATCCCGCTCGGATACCGGCCTGGGCTCGGCGAGGGCTCAGTGGAAATTTTTGAGTTCTCAGCGCCTCTGGAACTCGACACCGCACATGTGGAAACTATGGGAGGAAGTATGTACATCGAGGACATTGCGCAAGTGCGACGCTGTGGCTCGATGCTGGACCGCATCGCGGACGTGGCGTTGTCTCACGATGAGACGGTGGCGCTCATGACCACTATCCGGGAGGAGTTCCGAGTTCATGACCAGGCCTGAGCTCTTGGCCGAGCCTCAGTGGCGTATCAGCACCCACTCGGGCGGAGGCAACAGTTCGTGCGTGGAGGTGGCGCTGAACGTTCCTGGTGTTGTGGGTGTTCGTGATTCGGTGGATCCGGATGGACCCGTGCTGGTGTTCGGGCCGTCCGCATGGCGTGTGCTGACTTCGCGGATCAAGAACGGCGAGGTGTAATCGAGGCGTCAGGGGTGGCGGACGGCCTTCCAAGCCCACTGCCTGCGGCCTTGGGCCGCCCTGGGTGACCGTCGGCGGTTCGCCGTCGCGGGACTCGGCGCGCGCCCATGAGCCGTCGCCCGACCACATCAGCGCCACCGTGTGCCGTCGCCCTCGTCGGTGAAGCCGTGCCGGACCCCACGCGTGATGCCGCAGCGTCCCATCGTCCTGCTTGGTGGGCGCCGCCGCGCCGGGCCGCCACGTTGTTGATCTGCGGCGTGTTGTTGTTTTGGGTGCGCTCATAACAACAACACGCCGCAGGTCAACGCATCCGGTGAGTGTTGGTCGCCGTCGGCGCCAGGTCGCCGCTCACCAGCGCTGGCTGCTGCCTGCCCAGCGAGATCGCCGTCCCGGTTGCGACCATCGGATGCGCGCCGACCGGCCGGTGGGCTGCGCCCGGCCGGAGTTCGGGCGGGCGCAGGCCGGTGCGGGGTTAGCCGAGGGGCTCCTGTGTCTGCTCGGCGGGTATGGAGAATCGCCAGGCGATGAACCCGGCCGTTGCGAGGCCGGTGGTCGCTAGGAGGCTGGCGGTGAGGAACGGGTCGGTACCGTTCAGGGCCGGGGCGAAGCCGATGCCGACGTAGAGGGTGATCCCGGTGGAACCGCCCAACTGGTCGGCGGCTCGTTGTACGCCGGAGGCGATGCCGGCGTCGTCTTCGGTCACGCCGGTCACCGCGACGTACTGCAGGCCGACGATTCCGAGCCCCATCCCGGCGGCGATCAGCACCATGGCCGGGATCAGCGCCGGGCCGGTGGCTTCCAGGCGGGCGACCAGTGCGATGACGATCATGGCCGCCGCGGTGAAGCCGATGCCGGCCAGGACGCAGGCTCGCGCGCCCCACCGTCCGAGCAAGCGGGGAACCAGCACCGAGGCCACGATCAGGGACACCGCCAAGGGCAGCATTGTCAGACCGGCCTGGAGTGGGCCGGCGCCCAACCGGTCCTGCAGGTAGTAGGTGAACAGCAGGAACGAGGCGGACAGGGCCGCGCTCAGCAGGGCGGTGGCGAGGTTGGCCAGGACGCGCGGCCGGTTGCGGAAGAACCGCAGAGGCACGAGCGGGTTCCGTGAACGGCATTCGACCTTAATGAACAAGGCGCCCGCCGCTACCGCACCGACCAGCGCGACCGGCGGCAGCCATGGCAGCGTGCCGTTCGCCTTCCCCGCCTCGACGACCCCGAGGGTGAACAGCAGTGGGGCCGCGGTCAGCAGAAACGCCCCGGGGACGTCCAGCGGTGTGCGCTCGGCGGGCCGTTCGCCCGGTATGAGAAACACCACCGCGGCGAGCACGACCAGGATGAAGGGCACGGACACCAGGAAGACCCACCGCCAGCCCAGCAGCTCGGTGATGATGCCGGAGACCACGAACCCGAGGACGAGACCGCAACTCGCGACGGCCGCCCATACGCTCAGCGCCCGCGACCTGCGCGGTCCCTCGGGGAACATGAGCACGATCACCGCCATCGCCGCCGGCAGCGCGATAGCTTCACCGGCCCCCTGCAGCAGCCGCGCCGT
The DNA here is from genome assembly GCF_040643275.1 of Spirillospora sp. NPDC047418. Lineage (NCBI taxonomy): Bacteria > Bacillati > Actinomycetota > Actinomycetes > Streptosporangiales > Thermomonosporaceae > Spirillospora > Spirillospora sp. NPDC047418. The sequence continues at coordinate 31,503 of NZ_JBEYTW010000078.1, read as the reverse complement.
CACCAGCACGGCGAAGGACGGCGCGAGCCCGGCCAGCAGGGATGCGGCGCCGAACAGCGTTGTGCCGAGCAGGAGGATGCGACGCCTTCCGAGCACGTCGCCCAGTCGGCCGCCGAGCATCAGCAGCCCGCCGCCGGTGATCGTGTACCCGACCACGACCCAGGTCAGTGCGTGATCGTCGACGCCGAAGCCGGCGCCGATCGAGGGCAGGGCGACATTGACCACGGTCACGTCGACCGCGATGAAGAACTGCAGCATGGCCATGCCGCACAGCACTGGCCACGCGCGCGCTGGGGACGATGCGTCCCGGCGCGAAGAGAGAATGCCTGAAGGCATCAAGCGCTCCGTTGCTCAGAAGAAGTTCCGAGCAGCACGAACGTGCCGCTTCGGATCGTCCACGAAGCGGCGGAACGTTCAACGAGAAGTGAGACGAACGCCCCGCCGCTAGCGGAGCGTCCTCGTCACTGCGGCGCAGGCGGCCGCGCACGAAGCGCCGGACATGCCGCCGATGCTACCGACTTCTGCCGTGAAGTTGATCAGCCGTTGCGGGTGATCAACATCGACCGTCCGGTACGGGGCGGTTCTTGGCAGAGGAGAGTTGATGACGCACAGACGTCGGAGCCGGGCCTTGCTCGGTGTCCTGCTCGCGGCCGGGGCGCTGGCCGCGGTCGCGCCGCCCGCGCAGGCCGCGCCGCCCCCGGCGGGCGGGCTGGAGCCGGGGCAGTCGTGGAAGGTGACGCTGCTGACCGGGGACGTCGTCTCCGTCCGGACGGTCAAGGGCAAGCCGCCGCTCGTCTCGGTGACCCCGGTGCCCGGCAGGGAGAAGCGGTCGTTCCGCAAGGAGATCCGGCCGGACGGGCACGTCGTCGTGACGCCGATCGATGTCGCGGGCCTCGTCGGGCGGGTTCTCGATCCGGAGTTGTTCGATGTCACCGCGCTGATCGCGCAGGGCTACGACGACGCGCGCAGCAAGGACCTGCCGCTGATCGTGCAGCGCGAGAAGGGCGTCCGGTCGCTGTCGGCGCTCGGTGGGGCGGTCGACCAGGGCAGGGAGCTGCCGAGCATCGGCGCCGTGGCCGTGCGGCAGTCCAAGGGCGATGCGGGTGGGCTCGGGCAGGCCCTCGCCGGGATGCGGGGGCCGTCGGTCAAGGCGACCGGCGGTATCCGGCAAATCTGGCTGGACGGCAAGGTCAGGGCGAACTTCGCTCCGACCGCGACCCGCCGGGTCGACCGCAACCTGCGGCAGGTCGGGGTGCCGGCGGCGTGGCGGGCCGGGTATACCGGCAAGGGCGCGAAGGTCGCCGTCCTCGATACCGGTGTGGATGCCGGGCATCCCGACCTGAAGGGGCGCATCGCCGAGTCGGCGAACTTCTCCGAGTCGGCCGACACCGTCGACCGCTTCGGGCACGGCACGCATGTCGCCTCGACCGTCGCGGGGACCGGCGCCGCGTCCGGCGGGGAGCGCAAGGGCGTCGCGCCGGACGCCGACCTGCTCATCGGCAAGGTTCTCGGCGACGACGGGTTCGGCACCGACTCCAGCGTCATCGCCGGGATGCAGTGGGCCGCGTCGCGCGCCGACGTCGTCAACATGAGCCTCGGCGGCGCTCCGACCGATGGCAGCGACCCGGTCTCCATGGCACTGACGAACCTCACCGCCGAGTACGGGACGCTGTTCGTCGTCGCCGCGGGCAATGAGGGCACGTTCGCGTCGGTCGGCTCGCCCGGCACGGCCGAGGCCGCGCTCACGGTCGGCGCCGTCGACGGCCGCGACCGGCTCGCGGAGTTCTCCAGCCGCGGCCCGGTCGGGATCGCCGCCAAGCCGGAGATCGTCGCGCCGGGCGTCGACATCGTGGCCGCCCGTGCCGCTGGCACGGCGGCGGGCACTCCGACGGGGGCGCACTACACGAAGATGTCGGGTACGTCGATGGCGGCGCCGCACGTCGCGGGCGCCGCCGCGCTGCTCGTGGCGAAGCACCCCGACTGGAAGGCCGCCCGGCTCAAGGCCGCCCTTGTCGGCACCGCCGACCCCGCCACCGGCGGCGACGTCTACGAACTCGGCGCGGGACGGCTCGACGTCGGCGAGGCCGCGCAGGCGCCCGTCCTGGCCAACCAGGGCATCGCCGACCTCGGGACGTCGAAGTACCCCGAGCACCGGGCCCTCTCCACGCGACTCGGCTGGACGTCGAACACCGGCCATCCGGTCGGGCTGCGGCTGAGCGTCAAGGTGACCGACCGGGAAGGACGCGCGGCGGACGGTGTCGCGAACGTGCCATCCAGTGTGAGCGTGCCGGCAGGCGGTACCGCGACGGCGCCGCTGACCGTGGACGCCTCCCGTGTCGGTGACCGTCCCGGCCTGTACACGGCCGTGGTCACGGCCGAGGGCGGCGGTGTCACGCTGGAAACGCCCGTGACGTTCTACGTCGAACCGGCGACGCATACGCTCACGCTCAAGGCCACGCAGTTGCCGGGTACCGACCCGGAGAACTTCTTCGCAACCGCCACCGTGGTCAACCTCGACGACCACTCGCTGTACTCCGAGGGTGTCCGCGTCGGGGCCGAGGGCGCGACGGAACTCCGCGTCCCCGCGGGCCGCTACGCCGTCCTCGGCAACGTGGAAGACTTCGGCGACTGGCGCTCGGCCCTCGTCGGCGACCCCGAGGTCGCCGTCGACCGGGACGTGACCGTGACGCTCGACGGCGCCGCGTCCGTCGAGATCGGAGCGAGCGTCGAAGGCGTCGAGACCACGACGACGATGGCCGCCGCGGACATGGTGCAGGACGTCGGCGACGGGCTCTGGTTCTACTCCGTCTACGCCTTCGACCCCGTCAACGCGCCCGTCTACGCGCAGCCGATGGAAGGCGTGACGAAGGGGACGTTCAAGGCGGCGACTCAGTACCGGCTGACCGCGCCCGGTGCCGTGTACGACATCGTCCACCCGCTGGGCAACGGGATCCCCACCGACCCGACGCACACCGTCACCACCGCCGAACTCGAGCGGATGGCTCGCGTCCACCAGGAGTTCGCCGCGTTCGACGGGGACACCGGTCGGGCCATGATGGAGAAGCGCTACGGCATGAGCCCGGAGGGCCTGCTCACCTTCGAGGGGAGCGGCGACGTCCAGCCCGGAACGTCCCGGACCGACTACGTCTCGACCGGGTCCGGCATGCTCTGGATGAGCGAGGGATTCGTCAAGTTCGGTGAAGACTTCTGGGTCGACCAGGGGGAATTCACCGATCTGAAGCCGGGACAGCGGATCTCGCACCGGTGGGGACGCCAGCCGCTGCGCCCCGGCCCGTACTCCGGCACCGGCATCACGCCCAGCGGATGTGCCCGGTACCCCACGGCTCGCACCGGGGACAACGTGCGCGTCTCGCTGGTCGACCTCCAGACCCGTCCGGACGGTTTCGACTGCGCCATGCATGAGGTGAAGGGGCACATGACGCTGTTCGCCGGCGAGCGGAAGGTCGGTGAGAAGGACGGCCCGTTCGGCGACTTCACCGTCCCATCCGGGGCGGCGGATTACCGGCTGACGTATGAGAACGACGCGTCGGCCATCATGCCGGTGTCGACGCGGACATCGACGTCCTGGACGTTCCGTTCCCGTACGCCGCGCGGGCGCAAGAGCGCCAATCTCCCGCTCCTGCTAGTCGACTACGACCTTAACCTCGACATGCACAACCAGCCCGCCGGTGAGCCCGCCGTGTTCACCGTCGCGCGGATGGCGGGCTCCGGCGGAGCGAAGGCGAAGGTCACCGGGCTGCGGTTCTGGACGTCCGCGGACGACGGCACGACGTGGCAGGCCGTCCAGGTGAAGGACCTCGGCGGCGGGCGGTTCAGCGCCCCGCTCCCGGCCCCCGTCAAGGGGCAGGCCGTGTCGCTGCGGGTCAGCGCGCGGGACGCGGGCGGCAGCGGCGTCGATCAGCGGATCATCCGCGCCTACCGCGTCCGGTAGCCCGGCTGTGACGAAAGCGGTGAGGGGGTCCGGGTGATACGTGTGTGACCGCCATCCGTGCGACGGAAAGGCACCACATGACGGGGAACCCCCTCGCCGCGGCGCGACCGGACCGGCCTCCCGCCGGTCCGGCCGCGCCGCTGCCGTCCCTGCACGACCCGGAACGGTTCGGTGACGTCTTCGACGCCTACTTCGCCGAGATCCACGGGTACGCCGCCAAGCGCCTCGGCCCCGACGCCGCGTCCGATGTCGCGTCGCAGACGTTCCTGGAGGCGTTCCGCCACCGCGACCGCTACGACCCGGCGCGGGCGAACGTGCGGACCTGGCTGTACGGCATCGCCACCAACGTCATCGGCAGGCACCGGCGCAGCGAGGTGCGCGGGCTGCGGGCCCGCGCACGGCTCGGCCCCGTCCGGGACGAGGCCGGGCACGCCGACCGGGTGGACGCCCGGGTCAGCGCCCAGGGCCTGCGCGGACGGCTGGCCGGCGCCATCGCCGCGCTGCCCGACGGCGAGCGCGACGTGCTGCTCCTCGTCGCGCTCGCCGACCTCACCCACGAGGAGGTCGCGGCGGCCCTGGACATCCCGTACGGGACGGTCGGGTCGCGGCTCAGCCGGGCCAGGAAGAAGGTGCGCGAGGCACTCGGCGGGACGAACCCGATGCGCGAAGGGGAGCACGACCATGGATGAGCTGCAGATGATCCGCGAGGCGTACGGGGAGCCGGAGCCGCCGACCCTGCGGGAGATGACCGAGGCCCGTGCCGCGGTGTTCGGGACACCGCCGCGCACGCGCGTCCGGTTCGGATGGCGGCTCAAGGCCGGTGTCGGCCTGGTCGCCGTGGGCGCGGCCACCGCGGTCGCGATCGCGGCCGTCGGGTCGGGGTCGCCCGCCCCGCCCGCGACCCCCGCCGGGACGGACCTGGGCGAACGGGCCGTGCTGGCGGCGGCGGAGAAGGCCGCGGTACAGCCGACCGGCAAGTACTGGCACTCCGACATGGTCGACGGCCAGTCGTACATCATCCGCGCGAAGACCGGGACCTACGCGATCACCGCCGGGGGCACGGAGGTGTTCAACTGGACCGGCCTGAAGCCCGGCATGGGCGAGGGGTCCTTCGACCGGGACCTCCCGGCCCATCCGGCGAGCGCGCGGGACGAGGCGCTGTGGAAGAAGGCCGGATCCCCGTCGACGTTCAGGGTCTGGTCGAACGGCCGGTTCTCCACCTACACCGCCGAGGCGGCGACGTGGCGGCCGGAGGGCCGGGACGCCGACGGCGACCCCGGGGGCGGCGGGAAGTTCTACGGGGGGCTCGGGCGATCCTCGTTCGAGGACCTCCAGGACCTGCCGTCCGACCCGTCCGAACTCGCCGAGAAGTTCTTCAGCCGGTCGGCGATCGAGCGCGTGCCCCGCGAGCAGTGGGAGCGGCTGCACGGGAAGGGGAACATGGACGAGGTGGTGCCCGCCATGCAGATGCGGCGGGCGATGGCGATGCTGAGAGGCCCGCTGCCGCCGAAGGTGCGGGGCGGGCTGATGCGGGCGCTGGCGGCGCAGCCGGGCATCCACGCGGCCGGCCGCGTCACCGACCCGCTGGGCCGGACGGGTGTGGCCCTGGCCACCGGCGAGCGCAGCGTCACGAGCACCGCCGCGTCCGCCGCGTCCGGCACGCCCAAGGCCGAGCAGGGGACGTACCGCTACCGCAAGGTGATCGTCTTCGACGAGGGCACCGGCGCGCTGCTGTCCCTCCAGGACCAGCTGACCACGCCCGGCGGCCCGTACGCGGGGATGAAGCCGGGCTTCGTCATCGGCTACGGGGCGCAGCGCAGCTCCGGCTGGTCGGACGCCAGGCCGAAGCCGCCCGCGGAACCGCCCTTCTGACCGGAGGACGCGCGCCCTCCGCCCAGGTCTCCGGTCGGAGGACGCGCGGCCGTGTGAAGGTGCGTGGGCGTGAAGGCGGATCGGGGGATCGGCTGAGAACGGGGTGACCGAGCAATCGAGTACCCCCACAGCGAGGATCACCTCATGGTCCACCACCACCCGCCGGATACCGGTGGGGACGCGTCCGACACGGAGGCGATCGTGCGGTCGCGGCGCGATCCCGCCGCGTTCGCGGAGATCTTCCACCGCCATTTCGCCGCGATCCACGGGTATGTGGCGCGGCGGCTCGGCGCGGACGCCGCGGACGACATCGCCGCCGAGGTCTTCCTGGCCGCGTTCCGCAAGCGCGGCCGGTTCGACCCGGCGCGCGGGGCGGTCCGCCCCTGGCTGTACGGCATCGCGACCCGGCTGATCGGGACGCACCGGCGCGCCGAGGGGCGCCGCTACCGGGCGCTGGCGCGCACGCCCGCCGACCGTTTTGAGGACGGTCACGAGGACCTGGTCGCGGCCCGCGTCACGGCCGGCGGCGCGGGCCAGGACCTGGCCGACGCGCTGGCCCGGCTGCCGCGCGGGGACCGGGACGTCCTGCTGCTGGTGGCGCTGGCCGACCTGTCCTACGAGGAGGTCGGGCAGGCGCTCGGCCTGAAGACGGGCACGGTCGCGTCCCGGCTGCACCGTGCCCGGCGCCGCCTGCGGGAGTCGCTCGGCGGAACCAACCCCGCGCTGATCGTTGAGGAGACGCCCGCATGAACAGGAACGAGATGGACCGGGTCCGGGGCCTGCTGCGCGAGCCGCCGCCCCCGTCGGCGGAGAGCACGGCGAAGGCGCTGGCGATGCTGGAGGACGAGATGGCCGGGAAGCGCGGCGCGAGGACGACAGGCACGGGGACGGGGCGGCGGCGGTTGGGCTTCGGGTGGCCGGCCGGGCTGGGGCTCGGACTGGTCGCGGCGGGGGCCGCGGCGGCCGTCGCGGTCGTGCTCACCGGCCAGGGGACCCCGGGGACCCCGGGGGCGCCGGGCTCGCCGGGCGCGCCCGACGGCGTCGACCTCAACAAGCAGGCGGTGCTCGCGGCGGCGGCCAAGGTCGAACTGACCCCGACCGGTAAGTACTGGTACACCGACCGCATCGACGGACAGTCGTACATCATCCGGGCGAAGACCGGCACGTACGCGATCGTCGGCGCGGCGAGCGAGTCGTTCAACTGGACCGGCGTGAAGAAGGGGACCGGTGAGGCGTACTACGGGCGCGACCTGCCGGCCCGGCCGCTCACGGCGCAGGACGAGGCGCTCTGGAAGAAGGCCGGATCGCCGTCCGAGTTCCGGGTCTGGTCGAACGACCACTACTACACCTACGCGGCCGAGGCGACGAAGTGGCGGTCGGACGGTCCGGAGGTTGGTATCGACCCGGAGGGCGGCGGCGAGTTCCTCGGTGAGCCGGCCGAGGAGTGGCAGAACCTGCCCACCAACCCCGCCGAACTCGCCGAGAAGTTCCTGAGCGGCGAGGAGGCGGGCCGGGGAATGAACCCCGTGGCGAAGAGCGGCCGGAAGCCGACCGAGGCGCAGACGGCCTCCGCCGGGATCTGGCGGACGTCGTCGATCCTCGGCGGCACCCCCGTCCCGCCGAAGGTGCGGGCGGGGCTGATGCGGGCGCTGGCCTCCCGTCCGGGCATCCAGGCGATCGGCCGCGTCGCCGACCCGCTGGGCCGTAACGGCGTTGCGCTGGCCTCCCCCGAGCGGACCGCCACGATCACCGGGGAGTACGGCGGGCCGAAGGCCGAACGAGGCGCCTACGGCCACCGCCTGGTGATCGTCTTCGACGAGAAGACGGGCGGCGTCCTGTCGGTCCAGGACACGCTGACCAGGCCCGGCGGCCCGTACGCGGAGATGAGGCCGGGCTTCGTCATCAACTACGTGGCCGTCCGCTCGTCGGGCTGGACCGACACCAAGCCGGAGCCGCCCGCGAAGCTGCCCTTCTGACCTTTCCGCGAGGACCTTCCGGACCGGGGGCGGTGACCGCCGCGTTATCCCCTGGCGAACGCCGCCTCCCCGCCGATGCCCTCCGCCCACCGTCCGGGCGGAGGGCATCGTGCCGCCAAAGGGCTTGGGGCGGTCAGGGGCGGCGGGATTCGAGGCCGTCGAGGACGCAGGCGAGGCCGAACGCGAACCGGCCCTCCAGGACGTCGCCGGTCTCCTTCATCCAGATGTCGCGGATGTGGGACGCGAGGCCGGGCCGCTCCGCGTCCAGCCGGGTCAGGTAGGGGTGCAGGTCGCGGACCCAGTCGGCGGAGGACGTCCCCTCCTGGTTGCGCTGCCAGCTCGCCTCGCTGCCGGCCGCGCCGATCACGTAGTCGACCACCGCCGACCAGGCGTATTCGAGGCCGAAGCCGGTGAATCCGGCGGCACCGAACGCGGCGAGCACCTCGTCCAGGACGCGGGTGGCGTTCGGGCCGATCATCGGACGGCCGCCGAACAGCGTCACCGTCCACGGATGCCGGTGGATCATCGCGCGGAGGCTGCGCGCGTAGCCGGTCGCGGCGGCCCGCCAGTCGCCGCCGGACGGGACCGCCACCTCCGCCATGACCCGGTCGATGGCGAGTTCCAGCAGTTCGTCCTTGTTCGCGACATGCCAGTACACCGAGGTCGCGCCGGAGTTCAGGCGCGTGCCGAGGCGGCGCATGCTGAGGCCGTCCAGCCCCTCGGCGTCGAGCAGGTCGAGCGCCGCGTCGACGATCTGCGTCCGGGTGAGGGCCGGCCGGCCGCGCCGGGCCCGCTCCGGACGCACCCAGACGGACGCCGCCTTCTCCTCCGCCATCCCATGCCCCTTCCGTTTCTCGTACAGGGTACGAGACTTGAACATCGTACGAGCTTAGTCGTACAGTGTGCGAGTTAACTCGAACGGTGTACGAGAAATGGAGAGTGGACATGACCCCGCATCCGCGGCGCTGGCAGATCCTCGGCGTCCTGTGCCTCAGCCTCTTCGTGGTCGTGGTCGACAACACGATCCTCAACGTGGCGATCCCGTCCCTGCTGAAGGACCTGGACGCCACGATGTCCGACGTCCAGTGGACGATCGACGCCTACTCGCTGGTCTTCGCCGGGCTGCTGATCACCGCCGGCAGCCTCGGCGACCGGCACGGGCGGCGCCGCGCCATGCTGGCCGGCTTCGCGCTGTTCGGCGCCGGCTCGCTGCTCGCCGCGTTCGCCGCGAGCCCCGCCCAGCTCGTCGCGATGCGCGGGCTCATGGGCGTCGGCGGCGCGCTCCTCATGCCCGGGACGCTGTCGATCATGGCGCAGGTGTTCGGGCCGGACGAGCGCCCCAAGGCGTTCGCGATCTGGGGTGCCACGTCCATGGTCGGCCTCGCCGCCGGGCCGACGCTCGGCGGGTTCCTGCTGGAGCACTTCTGGTGGGGCTCGGTCTTCCTCGTGAACGTGCCCGTCACCCTGGTCGCGGTGGCCGGGCTGCTCGTCCTCGTCCCCGAGTCGCGCGGGCCGCGCCGCCGCCCGGACGTGCTCGGCGCCGTGCTGTCCACGGCCGGCATGGCGACGCTGGTGTGGGCGATCATCTCCGGGCCCGCGCACGGCTGGACCGGCCCCCGCACGGTCGGCGGCCTGCTCGCCGGGGTCGCCGCGCTCGTCCTGTTCGTCTGCTGGCAGCACCGCAATCCCGAGCCGATGCTCGACCTGCGGCTGCTGCGCGACCGGAACTTCTCCGGCGCCGCCGCCATGATCGCGCTGTTCGGCTTCGCGCTCGCGGGGATGCTGTTCGCGCTGACCCAGCTGCTCCAGCTCGTCCTCGGCTACGGGCCGCTCAAGGCGGGCTTGGCGCTGCTGCCGGTCGCCGTCTCCGCCGGTCTCGGCAACGGCCTCGGCGCGTCCCTGGAGTCGCGCTTCGGCGCCCGTCCCGCACTCGTCACCGGGTTCGCCGTCGCCGCGGCCGGCTTCGGCGGCCTCGGCCTCGCCGGGGACGGCGGCTACGGCCTGCTGGCCGTCGGACTCTCCGTCCTCGGCTTCGGCGCCGGGCTCGGCACCCCGCCCGCGTACAGCACGCTGATGGCCGCGGTCCCGCCCGAGGAGGCGGGGGTCGGCTCGGCGGTGAACGACGCCGGCCAGGAACTCGGCAGCGCACTCGGCGTCGCCGTCCTCGGCAGCATCGTCTCCGCCGCCTATGCCGGTGCCCTACCCGGCACCGTCTCATCCGCCGCCCGCCACTCCCTCGGCGAAGCCCTGGCGCTCGGCGACCCCGGCCTCGCCCACGCGGCCCGCGAAGCCTTCACCGACGCGGTCGCGGTCGCCTCCTACGCCGCCTGCGCCGCGATGCTGACCGCCGCCCTCTTCGCCGCCTTTATCCTCCGCCCCGACCGCCCGGTTCCCACCAGCGAGCGTCCTGAGGAGGCGCGCAAGAACTCCCGCGTCGTCAGGCAGTGAGGTCGGACGGGGCGGTACCGGTCTCGTCCAGGGGGAGGTCCAGGGTGGCGCGTTCGGTCAGCCAGGCGCTGGGACGGTAGCGGGGGTCGCCCGTCACCTGCTGGAGGCCGCGCAGGATCCGAAGGATGCGGTCGGCGCCCTCGTGCCGGCCCCACTCCAGCGGGCCGCGCGGGTAGCCGAGACCGAGGCGGACGGCGGTGTCGATGTCCTGTGGACGAGCGAGCCGTTGCTCGGCGATTCCGCAGCCCACGTTCACCACGGAGGCCAGGAGGCGCTGCGCCACTGGGGCCGGAGCGTCGCGGACGACGGAAACGGCGCGTCCGGTCGCCGCGAGGGCTGCGATACCCGCGCGCCCTGCGTCCACGTCCACGCCCGGATGCACCATCACGGTGAGGCGGGTGAAGAACCCGCCCAGCGGGTCAACGCCCAAGGTGCGCTCCAACGGAAGGCCCTCTGCCGCCGCCACGGTGCTCTGCCCCAACGGGGCGACGAGCACGACTGCGTTGGCCGAAGGCCCTTCCCCGGACTCGACCTCTACTCCCGCTGCGGAAAGCAGCGCGCCCAGTGCTTCACGGACGTCGCCGTGTACCCACACTGGGCGCGGCTCCACCGCCGGGACAGTGACCTCCGGTGGCTCTTGCTTGGCGCCGTCCACGTACTTGTAGAAACCCTCACCCGTCTTGCGTCCGTACAGGCCGGCCTCCAGGCGTGCCCGCCCGAGCCTGGACGGACGGAACCGGGGCTCGGTGTAGAACCCCGTCCAGATGGACTCCATCACCGGGTGTGACACGTCCATCCCCGTGAGGTCGAGCAGCTCGCACGGACCCATTTTCAGGCCCAGGACGTCCCGCGAGATCCGGTCGATGTCCACCGGCTCAGCGGCACCTTCGGAGAGGACCTGCAACGCCTCCGTCACCAGGCCGCGCCCAGCATGGTTGACGAGGAACCCAGGCGCGTCCGGCGCGATAACCGGTTCATGCCCAAGACGCCGGACGAGGTCGGCGAGCGCGTCGGGAATCCACTCCGCCGTACGCGCCCCCGGAATCACCTCCACGAGACGCATCAACGGCACCGGATTGAAGAAATGCAGCCCCGCCACCCTGGACGGATCCTCCAGAGCCGCCGCGATCGCCGTCACCGGCAGCGAACTGGTGTTGGTCACCAGGATCGTGTGCTTCGGGCAGACCTTCTCCAGGGACGCGAACAGTTCCCGCTTGGTGTCGATGTCCTCCCGGACGGCCTCGACCACGAGATCGCAGTCCTGGAGCGGGGTCAGCGGCTCACCGACCGGCCGCAGCCGTGCTTTGGCGGCCTCCGCGTCCTCGGCGGTCATCCGGCCCTTGCCGACGAGCTTGTCGAACATGCCGCCGATGTACTCGGTGGCGGCGACCACGGCCTCCATCCGGATGTCGGCCAGCTCCACGGTCAGCCCGCCCGCCGCGGCGAGCTGCGCGATGCCGCGCCCCATCGCCCCGGTACCGATCACCCGGATCGTCGTCGCCTGCCGCGCCCAGTGCTCCACCGTCGCCTCCTCGCTCGTCCGCTCCCCCCGCATTCAACCGTGACGTCCGTGCGGGTCGTAATCTGCGGGGTGCCCGCAACCGAACCCGTGAGGAGCCCACCATGCGCGATGCGGTGATCTGCGAGCCGCTGCGTACCCCGATCGGCCGGTTCGGCGGGACGCTGAAGACCGTCCCGCCCGTCGAGCTCGCCGCCACCGCCATCCGCGCGCTGGTCGAACGGACCGGCCTGCCCGGCGACGCGGTCGACGAGGTCGTCCTCGGCCACTGCTACCCCACGTCCGACGCCCCCGCCATCGGACGCGTCGCCGCGCTGGACGCCGGGCTCCCGGTCTCCGTCGGCGGCAGCCAGCTCGACCGGCGCTGCGGGTCGGGCCTGCAGGCCGTCCTCAACGCCGCCATGCAGATCCAGACCGGTGTCAGCGACGTGATCATCGCGGGCGGCGCGGAGAGCATGAGCAGCGCGCCGTTCTATACGACGAAGGCGCGCTGGGGCGTGCGCGGGCCGTCCCTCGAACTGCACGACGCGCTCGCGCAGGGCCGCGTCACCGCCGGCGGCGTCAACTATCCGGTGCCCGACGGCATGCTGGAGACGGCCGAGAACCTGCGCCGCGAGTACGGCATCGGACGCGAGGAGCAGGACGCGCTGGCCGTCCGCTCCCACCAGCGTGCGGTCGCCGCGCAGAAGTCGGGCGTGTTCGCGGAGGAGATCGTCCCGGTGACCGTGAGGTCGCGCAAGGGCGACACGATCGTGGACACCGACGAGCACCCGCGCCCCGACACGACGATCGAGAGCCTGGCGAAACTCCGTCCCGTCCTCGGCGGGCAGGACGCCGAAGCCACCGTGACGGCCGGGAACGCCAGCGGCCAGAACGACGCCGCCGCCGTCTGCGTCGTCACGACCCCCGAGCGCGCCGCCGAACTCGGGCTCCGCCCGCTCGTCCGACTGGTCTCGTGGGGCCGCGCCGGAGTGCCGCCGAAGACGATGGGCATCGGGCCCGTCCCCGCTACGGCCAAGGCCCTGCGAGCGGCCGGCCTCACCCTCGCCGACATCGACCTCATCGAGCTGAACGAGGCGTTCGCCGCGCAGGTCCTCGCCGTCACCCGCGAATGGGGCCTGGAGGACGCCGACTGGGACCGGGTCAACGTGCACGGCTCCGGCATCTCCCTCGGCCACCCCGTCGGCGCGACCGGCGCCCGCATCCTCGCCACACTCGCCCGCGAGATGCACCGCCGCGACGCCCGCTACGGCCTGGAGACGATGTGCATCGGCGGCGGCCAGGGCCTCGCCGCCATCTTCGAACGCCTCTGACCACCCGTCCGCCCGGACCGGGCCGCAGGCCGCTCGGCCCCGGCCCGGGTCGGGGCTCAGACTGCTTCGGCGTTGAGGGTTCGCGCTACCGGGTGCCGGGCCGCGACGCGGGCGGGGAGAGCGGTGAGCGCGGCCGTGACGGGTAGGGCGGCCAGTGCTGCGGCGAACAGCGTCCAAACGGGAGGCCAGCTCGTGTTCGGCGCGGCGAAGGGCAGGCACAGGATGAGGCCCATGGGGACGCCGACGACGGCACCGGGCAGCGTCGGGAGGAGCTGGGCGGCGGACAGCCCGGCGGTGACCTGCCCGGGGGTGGCCCCCAGGGTGCGGGCGATGGCCATGGTGCGCCGGGACTCCTGGGCCGTGGTCCACGTGATGGTGATGGTGTTGATCGCGGCGAGGACGATCAGCGCGGCGGTGACGGCCAGGATCACATGGTGCTGCTGGGCGTCCCGTAGGTCGTTCGCCATGGGAGAGCCCGGGTAGCCCTTCATGGGCTGGGCGTAGATCACCAGCAGGCCCGTGACCGTGGTCATCGTCGCCGCGGTGTTGCAGGCGTGCAGGATGGCGCGGCCGGGCCTGCGGGCGATCAGCCGCAGCCCGAGCAGCAGCGGGGTCGGCAGCAGCGCGGAGAACCTCGTCAGGTGGGCCCGCTGCTGGGGCAGGTGGGCGCCGTCGGCCAGAGCCGTGACGGTTGCGGTGCGCAGCGCCCGGACGGTCGGGCCGAGCGTGGTGAGCCCCGCCACCGCCAGGGCGACGGCGGCCGTGAGGACGATGGTGCCGCCGCTCGGCCCGGTCGCGGTGGTGATCAGACTGCCACTGGGGTTGACGACGGCGGGCTCGATCAGCCGTGCGATGACCAGGCCCAGCGCGTCGGCGAGCAGCGCCAGCGTCAGGTATTCGGCGAGCAGCACGGCGGCGATGAGGCCGGGCGTGGCGCCGACCGCCTTGAGCAGCCCCACCCGGCGGGTCTGCTCGGCGGCGCGTCCCGCGGCCAGCGTCGCCACGCCGCCGATGGCCAGGAAGCCGAGCAGCCAACTGCCGATGACCAGGATCGGCTGGCTGTCCCTGAGCATGACCGAGTTCTGGTCGGCCACGAACTGCCAGGCGCTGACGTTCACCCAGGTGTCCTCGAACGCCGGGGCGACGGCGGCGACATGCCGCGCGAACGCCTCGGCCGCGCCGGGGTCGCGCAGCTTCAGGTAGATGAAGGACGTCACCTGGGCGTCGGGCGACTCCAGCGCCCGGGTGTCCGGTTCGGCCAGCCAGACGACGCCGCCGCCGTCGCTCGGCCCGCCGTTCGGACCGATCCCCAGCGCCCACGGGTAGATCGAACGGGCCGCCGTCACGGCGATCCCGGTGACGGGGAACGAACGGCCGGCGATCGTGACGTGGTCGCCGACCTGGACGTCCAGCGCGGTGGCGAAGCCGCGCTCGACCACGGCGCCTCCCGGACGGACCCAGCCGCCCGACGTCACCAGCGGACGGTCCACCGGGCCCGGCGGCCTATCGGCGACCTGCACCACCGCGGCGCCCGTCGAGCCGTGCGCCGTGAGCGATGTGTAGTACTGGCGGTGCGGGCCGCTGTGCGCGACCACCCCGGGCGCCCGCTCCAGGGACTTCAATGCCGTGATCGTGGTCGGATCGGTGCCGGGGGAGTACGCGGCGACGTCCGGCCCGGCCGTGGCCGCGCGCGTCTGCTGGTAGAGCTTCCCGGTCGCGCCGTGCAGGGATCCGCCCAGGCTCAGCATGGCGGTGGCGGCGGTGATCGACACGAGCAGGATCGCGGCCTGGGCCGGGTGCTGCCGCACATCGGCCACGACGAGGCGCAGGACGAGAAGGAGGAGTCCCACGACGATCAGTCCTCCAGCCCGATCAGCCCGCCCAGGCCCCCCACCCGCTCGCGACCCGGAAGGCCATCCCCCAGCCACTCGCCACCCACCGGACCACGGCCCACCGGGCCGTCGCTTGCCGGACCGCCGCCCGGCGGACCAGCGTCCACCGGATCAGCGTCTACCCCCTCGGTGTTCGCCGGGCGGGTGCCTGGCAGGTCAGTGCCCGCCGGGTCGGTGCCCACCGGCTCCCTGCCCATCGAGTTGGTGTTCGCCAGCAGGGTGTCGTCGACGAACGTCCCGTCCCGCATCGAGAGCAGCCGGTCGGCGGTGGCGGCGACCCGCTCGTCGTGTGTGACGATCACCAGGGTCTGGCCGGTGGAACGCAGCTCCGCGAAGAGGCGCAGCACATCGAGCGTCGCCGCGGTGTCCAGGTTCCCGGTCGGCTCGTCGGCCAGCAGGACGAGCGGCTCGTTGGCCATCGCGCGGGCGATGGCGACCCGCTGGCGTTGCCCGCCGGACAGCTGTGAGGGCAGGTGCCGGGCGCGGTCGGCGAGCCCGAACCGCTCCAGCAGGTCGGCGGCGCGACGCCTCGCCGCGCGTGGTGAGCGTCCGGCGAGGAGCGCGGGCAACTCCACGTTCTCCGCCGCCGAAAGCTCCTCCACCAGGTGGAACGCCTGGAAGACGAAACCCACCGACCGGCGCCGCAACCGGGCCAGCCCCCGCTCGCCGAGGGTGTCGATCCGCCGTCCGGCCAACCACACCTCCCCGCCGCTGGGCCGCTCCAAGCCGCCCAGCAGATGCAGCAGGGTGGACTTCCCGCAACCGCTGGGCCCCATCACCGCCAGCATCTGTGCCGCCGGTACGTCTAGGTCGACGTCATCGACCGCCCGGACCAGGCCCTGCCCCTCGCCGTGCTCCTTGCGCAGGCCGCGGACCTGCAGGACGGCGCCGAACTCGTTCATGCACCCTCGGATTCGTTCTCGGTCCTCGACCAGCGGCGCTCGCAGGCCTCCAGCCAGCGCAGGTCCGCCTGCAGCCGCAACGCGACGCCTTCCAGCAGCAGGCCGGCGGTGGAGCCGTCCGGCTCGGCGAGCACCGCGCGCTGCACTTCGCCCAGGCGCCGCAGCAGTTCGCGGCGCTGCGCGTCCACCAGGGCGACGGGGTCGGCGAGCCGGGCCGCAGCGGCGGCGGCGAGCTTGAGATGGAACTCCGCCAGGTTCGGTTTCGGCCAGTTCACCTCGGTCAGCCACGCGGCCACGCGCTGCTGCCCGGCCGGCGTCAGCGCGTACACCTTGCGGTCGGGACGGTCCGGGAGGCCGTCGGCGCGTTCGCAGGCGACCAACCCCGCCTTCTCCAGCCGGGCCAGGGTCACGTAGACCTGGCCCGCGTTCATCGACTCGCCGAGCGGCCCGAGGGCCCGCCGCAACCGCGCACGCAGGCCGTACCCGTGTGACGGTTCCTTCGCGAGCATCGCCAGCACCGCGTCCTGCATGCGCGATCGTCCCTCCTGGTGTGGCGGTGGTACAGATCGCCGCGCCGCTGGTGACGCCGCCGGGAACGCCGCGCTCACACCTAACGGCTAGCTAATAGCTAACCGTTAGCTGATGTGTGCGTCAAGCGGAACCGCCGGCCCGGCGGTCGGGCCGCCGGACCGGGGGCGTTGGCGTCCAGGAGGGGGTGCGGCCGGTCAGGGCGATGAGGCGGTCCAGGGCGGGGGCGTCGGCGGGGACGTCGACGGCCGGGCCGAAGAGCCCGGGGATGCCCTTGCCGTCGCTCTGCTCCACCGCGGGGGCGACGAAGGCGAGGCAGGAGTCGATCTCGTCCTCGCCGACCTCGTAGGGCTGGCCGGTGGTGCGGGCGATGTCCCAGCCGTGCACGACCAGCTCGTTCATCGCGACGTTCCCCGCCTCGGCGCCGGGCAGATCGAGGCCGCCCGCCTTCGTCATCCCCTGCCAGGCGTCGGGGGAGCGCCAGGCGGCGGCGAGGGCGTCGAGCTGCTCGGGGATGCGGGCACGCCAGTCCGGCGGGAGGCTGGACGCGTCGGCGGACGGCGGCGGCGACTCTCCGCCCGGGAAGTGCTTGGCGGCGGCCCAGGTGAAGGCGAGGGCCAGGCCGTTGACATGGTCGAGGAGCGCGCCGAGGGAGGTGTCCGCGCAGGGGGTCGGCGCGGTGAGCCGGTGGTCGGGGACGTTCGCGAGCAGCGCGGCCATGCGCCGGGACGCGGGCGTGAGGTCGGGCGTCGAGGTCATCTCGGGTCCTCCGTTGGTCGTACCGGTGGACGGGACCGCCCTGGACGGGCGCCGCCCTGTGGTATGGACTCGGGAACCCGCTGATACTCATCGGAATGCGCATCTCTAAGGTATGACGGGCGACACATACCCGGTTCGGTGCCGCACCACCCCGGGAAGGGGCCGAATGCAGGTCTGACCAGGGCGTGTGACGCATAAGCTACTACCGAGTAGTATTCGGGCCCGGATGACGAGCAGTTTGTCGCGAGCCCTACGCTGACTGCCATCGCCCGTACCCCAGGAGGACGGAACAGTGTTCTGGATCACGTTGGTCATTGGGCTCGCCGGTACGGCGGTCGCTCTGGCGCTCGCCGGTCGGCGGGTGCTGTTCCTGTACAAGATCGCCATGAGCGGGGAGCCCGACCCCGAGCGGACGCTGCAGGTCAAGCGTGAGCCCAGGAAGGCCGTCGAGGGCCAGGCCGTCGAGGTCCTGGGGCAGCGCAAACTGCTGAAGTGGACGCTGGCGGGCGCGGCGCACTTCGCGGTGATGTGGGCGTTCTTCCTGCTGCTGACCGTCTACATCGAGGCCGCCGTCGCGCTGCTGTTCGGGCTGGACGCCAAGATCCCGGGCCTGCAGACCTGGCCGCCGATCGGCTTCGTCCAGGACACCATCGCGCTCGCGTGCACCGCCGGCCTGATCACCTTCACCGCGATCCGGTTCAAGAACTCGCCGAAGCGGCTGGACCGCAAGTCCCGGTTCAAGGGCTCGCACCTGTCCGGCGCCTGGTGGACGCTGTTCCTGATCTTCAACGTGATCTGGACGATGTTCTTCTTCCGCGGCGTCGAGCGGGCCAGCGGCAACTTCCCCTACGGCAAGGGCGCCTACTTCTCCTACCTGGTCGGCCAGCCCTTCGAGGGCATGAGCCACGACACGCTGGAGATCCTGGAGTCGATCGGGCTGCTGCTGCACATCGCCGTCGCGCTGATCTTCCTGGTGTTCGTCGTCCACTCCAAGCACCTGCACATCTTCCTGGCGCCGCTGAACGTCATGTTCAAGCGCCGCCCGGACGGCCTCGGCGCCGCGCAGCCGATGATGTCGGGCGGCAAGCCGCTCGACTTCGAGGAGGCCGACCCCGACGAGGACGTCTTCGGCCGCGGCAAGATCGAGGACTTCACCTGGAAGGGCTTCCTCGACATGGCGACCTGCACCGAGTGCGGTCGCTGCCAGTCGCAGTGCCCCGCCTGGAACACCGGCAAGCCGCTGTCGCCGAAGATGCTCATCCTGGAGCTGCGCGACCACGCGCTCGCCAAGGCGCCGTACCTCACCGCGTCCGAGGAGGAGCGCGCCAAGTTCACCGACGAGCAGAAGCTCGCCATGCAGGTGGACAAGCCGCTCGTCGCCGACGACGGCGTCATCCACCCCGACGTCCTGTGGTCCTGCACCAACTGCGGTGCGTGCGTCGAGCAGTGCCCGGTCGACATCGAGCACATCGACCACATCCTGGACATGCGCCGCTTCCAGGTCATGATCGAGTCCTCGTTCCCGAGCGAGGCCGGCGTCATGCTGAAGAACCTGGAGAACAAGGGCAACCCGTGGGGCATGTCGGAGATGAAGCGCCTCGACTGGATCGAGGAGCTGGACTTCGAGGTGCAGGTCGTCGACGACAAGGTCGCCGAGGACACCGAGTACCTGTTCTGGGTCGGCTGCGCCGGCGCCCTGGAGGACCGGGCCAAGAAGACCACCAAGGCCGTCGCCGAGCTGCTGCACATCGCGGGCGTCAAGTTCGCCGTCCTCGGCCCCATGGAGGCGTGCACCGGTGACCCGGCCCGCCGCCTGGGCATGGAGTTCGTCTTCCAGATGCTCGGCCAGCAGAACGTCGAGACGCTGAACGACGCGGGCGTCAAGAAGATCGTCGCGACCTGCCCGCACTGCTTCAACACCCTGGCCAACGAGTACCCGCAGATCGGCGGGAACTACGAGGTCGTCCACCACACCCAGCTGCTCGCGCACCTCGTGGACACCGGCAAGCTCACCCCGGTCACCCCGATCGAGGAGAACATCACCTACCACGACCCCTGCTTCCTGGGCCGCCACAACAAGGTCTACAAGCAGCCGCGCGACATCATGGCGACCGTCCCCGGCGTCAAGACGCAGGAGATGCACCGGCACAAGGACCGCGGCTTCTGCTGCGGCGCCGGCGGCGCCCGGATGTGGATGGAAGAGCGCATCGGCAAGCGCATCAACACCGAGCGCGTGGACGAGGCCCTGGAGACCAACCCCGACACCGTCTCCACCGCCTGCCCGTTCTGCCTGGTGATGCTGGGCGACGCCATCAACGAGAAGAAGAACGAGGGCGCGGCCAAGGAGTCGCTGGAGGTCGTGGACGTCTCCCAGCTCCTCATCCGCTCCATTAAGGGCGACGACGGCGGCAAGACCACCGAGAAGGAGACCGTCGCCGCCGAATAACACGGCACGTAGCAGGACCCCAGGTCGCACCCGGCCTGGGGTCCTTCCCATCTGCCGAGCGTGACGCCCGAGTCCGAGGTCAGATGACGAGTTCGTTGTCGCGCAGCGGCGGGACGGCGATCATCGTCTCGCGGCATGCGTGCACGACCTGGTAGGGCAGGATCCGGCGGGCCACGAGGTCGTCCACGGAGGCGAGCGGGCCGTGCGCCGTGCGGGCGAGCACGATGAGCTTCGCGTGGTGGGCGTCCAGTCCGGGCAGCGAGGCGAGCACGTGCTCGGGCGCGGAGTTGACGTCCACCAGCCCGCCGTCGTCGAATCCGCTGGGCAGGTCAGGACGTCCGATCCCCAACCGGTGGGCGATCGCCGGGTGGGACGCCGCCAGTGACCGGGCCTGCTCCCGGCGGATCCTCCGCTCGATCAGCTGGACGTCCGGCACGGGCGAGCCGCCCTGGTGCACCGGTGGCGGCGGCGAGTCGGCCGTGAGAAGGGCGAGGTGCACGGCGCCGCCGAACATCGTCGCCAGCAGCGCGAAGAAGAGCGGACCGTCCCACGGGCTGCTCTGATCGGGGTCGCCGCTCGTGGCACCGACCAGGAAGACGACCGACAGCGCCAGATAGCCGGCCGCCATCAGCCCGAGCCCGCGACTCCGCCGGCGCGCCGCGTAGTAGGCGACCAGAGTCCAGGTCAACAGGCCGAAGCTGAGCGGCGGAAGCACCAGAAGGACGGCCCGCAGCACCCACGGAACCCGCCGCCCCGCCGGCGACGCGGACGGCGCCCAATCACCGAACCGCGCCCCCGCAACGGGCCTGACCGCCGGCGAACCGCCGTACGGCAACTCGGGCCGCGGGGCGCCGTGGAGCGGGCGGGCCGGCGGGACGCCGTGCAGGAGGTCCGTTGGCGGCACGCCGAGCAGCGGGGTGGTCGGCGGCAGGGCTGGTTGTGGGATGGAATGGGCTGGTTCGGGGTGGGCGGGCGGTGTGTCGGGTTGCTCTGGTGTTGCCGGCGCCTTCGTCTTCGGGGGCGGTTTCAGGGCGGGGTCGGAGCGGAGGATGGCGAGGTGCAGGTCGCGTAGCCGTTCGCCGGGTTCGACGCCGAACTCGTCCGAGAGGAAGTCGTGCGCGTCGCGGTAGGCGGCGAGGGCCTCGGCCTGGCGGCCGCACCGGTAGAGGGCCAGCATGAGCAGGTACCGGAAGCCCTCGCGGAGCGGGAACTCGGCGACGAGCCGGAGCAGTTCGGGCACCAGCCGCGCGTGTTCCCCCGACTCCAGACCGGCTTCGGCGCACGCTGCCAGGGCCGCCGCGCGCATCTCCTCAAGGCGGTCGCGCGCCGCGTCGAAGAAGGCGCCGCTCAGTCCCGCCAGCGCCGGGCCCCGCCACATGGCGAGCGCCTCGCGGAGCATCTCCTCGGTGCGTGCCGCGTCCCCGGCGGCGTGCGCCGCCTTCACCCGCTCCTGGAAGACCTCGGTGTCGAGGCCCTCCGGCGGGACGTGCAGCGCGTACCCGCCGGCGGTCAGCGTCAGCAGCCGTCCCGGAGTGCGCGGCGAACGGTCCGGTTCCAGGACGCGGCGCAGCCCGGCCACGTACTTCTGGACGACGTTCGCCCCGTTGTCAGGGGGATCGTCCCCCCACACCGCCGCCACGATCGACGCCGTCGGCACCGGGCGGCGGGGCGTCAGCAGCAAGACGGCGAGGACCGCGCGCTGCTTGCCCGGCCCGAGGTCGAGCTCCCGTCCGTCCCGCCAGGCGGCCGGCCGGCCCAGGATCTCGAAGCGCGGTGACGATTCCTCGCCCGACAGCGCGACCACCCCCGTTCCCGGTCCCCGGCAGTCGTTCGGCAGCAGGGGCGCAGTGACCGCAGCATAACGACAGTGGTCCCGCATCCGCCCGCGTCAGGCTCTTTCTGGACATCGCGGGTGATGTCCCATGAAAGGCACAGAGGGGGAACAGGGGATGCCTCAGCATCGACTGCGGGCCGGCCGGCTGTCGGCCGTGATCGTTCTCGCGCTCGCGACCGGCGCGGCCTGCGGGCCCGCCGAGGACGCCGCGACGACATCGAAGACGGCGCCGGCGTCCGCGCGTCCGTCCGCGAGCGCGACCGCCGCGGCGTCCAACGGGGTGGAGAAGCTGCGGCCCGCCGAGATCCTGTCGCGCGCCCGCAAGGCGACGGCGTCCGCGCGCTACCTGCGGATGCGCGGCCAGATCGAGGACGGCGACGGCAAGATCGCGCTCGACTTCCGCTTCGCGGGGAAGACGAAGGCGACCGGCTGGTTCCAGCAGGGGAAGCAGCGCGTCGAGATCATCAGGGTCGGCAAGACCGTCTACTTCAGGGGGAACAAGGCGTTCTTGAAGGAGATCGGCGGAAAGAGCGCGGTGCAGTTGCTCTCCGGCAAGCACATCAAAACGACCGCGAACAGCGCCGACTTCAAGGACCTGGCCGCATTCACGGACCGGATGTCCCTGATGAAGGAGGCTCTGAAGGAAGCAGGCACCTGGAGGACGGGCCGGGCCGGGACGGTCGCCGGAACGCCCGCCCTCACCCTCACCGGCGGGCCCGGCGTGGAGATCCAGGTCGCGACGCGGGGAGAGCCGTACGTGCTGCGGCTGGACGGCGGGCCCGGCAACCGCATCGAGTACCTCGCCTACGGGACGCCGGTGGACGTCAGCCGCCCGCCCGCCGAGGCCGTGGTCGACGGCGACGGCCTCTGATGATCGTCCGTCCGCTCGGCGCGTCCCGGGGCCGCGGGCGCGCGCCGGGCGGGCGGCGCCTCCTCCCGCCGTGGTCGGCGACGACGGCGAGGTTCCGAACCGGGGCTCCCTGGTAAGACACGGGGATGGCCGTGCTCGTGTCCGTCCTCGCGTTCGTGATGACGCTCGCCGGTGGCTTCGCGGCGATGCGGATCCGCGACCGGCGGCACCTCGTCCTCGGGCTGGCGGGCGGGCTCATGCTCGGCGTCGTCGCCTTCGACCTGATCCCCGAGTCGCTGGAGATGACCCGGGACCACCCGCTCGGCGTGCCCGCGCCGATGATCGGCTTCGCGGCCGGGTTCGTGCTGCTGCACGTGGTCGAGCAGGCCGTCGCGATCCACCGGGCGCACGAGGACGAGTACGCGCCGCACGTCCACGCGCACGGCATCGGCGGCGGCGGCTCCGACGCTGCCGAGGGCGCGAACGGGGGCGGGGGCGCGGGCGGATTGCTCGCCGCGTCGGCGCTCGTCCTGCACAGCCTGGTGGACGGCCTCAGCATCGGCCTCGGGTTCCAGTCCGGCACCGACGTCGGCGTGTTCGTGGCGCTGGCCGTGATCACGCACGACTTCGCGGACGGGTTCAACACCTTCACCGCGGCCTCGCTGAACCGCGCCGACCGCCGTCCCGCCATCCTCCTGCTGCTCGCGGACGCCGCCGCACCCGTCGCCGGCGCCGCGATCGGGACACTGGCGACCGTCCCGGAAGCCGTCCTCGGGCCCTACCTGGGGACGTTCGCGGGCGTCCTGCTGTACCTCGCCGCCGCCGAGATCCTGCCGGAGGCGCACAGCGTCCACCCGCGCGTCATGACGCTCTGCGCCACCGGACTCGGCATCGTGGCCGTCCTGTTCAGCGTGAGCCTCGCCGGATGACCCCGCGCACGGCGAAGGGCCGCCCGGGGTCACCGGACGGCCCTTCCTCCGCTACTGGACCGCACCTGTTCGGCCGCCCGTAGAAACGGTCAGCCGTAGAAAACGGTCAGCTGTTGAAGACGGTCAGCTCGTCAGAGACGTCGCGTAGCTCTGGTTGGTCTTCAACCACTCGTCGACGGCCTTGTCGGGGTTGCCCTTGTACTTGTTCTCCATGAGGTCCTCAAGGGACCCCAGCTGCTTGTCGTCCATCTTGAACTTCTTCAGCCAGGCGGCGACGTCCGGCTGGTCCTTGGCGAAGCCCTTACGGCCGACGGTGAAGATGGTGTCGGGCTTGCCCATCGCGCCCTTCGGGTCCTTCAGGTCGCGGATGGGGTACTTCGCGTACGCCCAGTGCGGACGCCACAGGGTGACGATGATGTCCTCCTTGGCGTCGATGGCCTTCTTCAGCTCGGTCAGCATCGCCGCCGTCGAGGACGTCGTCACCTTGTACTCGTCCTCCAGGCCGTACGCGGGAAGCATGTCCTCCTGCGACACCCGGTACAGGCCGGAGCTCTTCTCGATACCGACGATCTTGCCGTCGTACGTCTTGCCCTTGCCCTTGAGGTCTTCCAGCGACTGCAGCGGCGAGTAGTCCGGGACCGCGATGGTGAGCGGCGCCGAGTCGTACCAGCTGCCGACCTTCTCCAGCTTGTCGCCGTACTTCTTCCAGTAGTCCTCGTGGGTGCCGGGCAGCCAGGAGTCCAGGAACAGGTCGACATCCCCCTTGGACATGCCCTGGTACAGCGGGCCCGTGTCGAGGTTCTTGACCTCCACGTCGTAGCCCTTGTCGGTCAGCAGCCGCTTCCAGAGCGCGGTGGCCGCCTCACCCTCGGCCCAGCCCGTGACCATGCCGATCGTAATGCTCTTGCCACTATCGCCGGAGCCGGAATCAGAGTCCGAATCGCCGCATCCCGCGGCGGTCAGGCCCAGCGTCAATGACAACGCCGCGACCATCACTCCCTTGAATTTGAGGCGCATGCCCTTCCTTTCGTTGCTTGCATGGTTTGAGGTGGGGGAGCGGGACTTCCGCCGGGCCCAGGTCCTATCGGCCCGGGCCCTTCCGGCATCAGCCGGAGGTGCCGACGAGGTCGGCCGCCGCCGGCTCGGACACGTCGCGGGGGGCCGTCCCGCGACTCGCCTTGCCGCGCGAGAACAGCGTGCGCAGGAAGCTCGGACCATCGCTCAGCGAACCGGTGAGCCGGTCCAGGTAGATCGCCAGGACGACGACGGCGACACCGCCCTCGAAGCCGGCGGCGACGTCCGTCCGCTGGATGCCGGTCAGCACCGTGTCGCCGAGGCCGCCCGCGCCGACCATGCCCGCGATGACCACCATCGACAGCGACAGCATGATCAGCTGGTTGACGCCCGCCATGATCGACGGCATCGCGAGCGGGATCTGGATCCGGGTCAGGATCCGGCTCGGCGGCGTCCCGAACGCCTCGCCGGCCTCGACCATCTCCGGGTCGACGCCGCGGATGCCGAGTTCGGTCAGCCGCACTCCGGGCGGCATCGCGAAGATCACCGTGGCCACGACGCCGGGCACGGCGCCGATGCTGAAGAAGAAGATCGCCGGGATCAGGTAGACGAACGCCGGCATCGTCTGCATGAAGTCGAGGACCGGCCGGACGATCCGGCTCACCACCTCGTTGCGGGCCGCCGCGATCCCGACCGGGATCGCCAGGACGGTCGAGATGACCGCCGCGACCAGCACCTGCGCCAGCGTGTCCATGGCCGGTTCCCACAGTTCCATGCTGTCGACGAGCAGGAAGCCGAGGATCGTGGCCACGCCGAGCCGCCAGCCGCTGATCACCAGCGCGATGAGGGCCAGCACCGCGGTCAGGCCCAGCGGCGGCAGGAACGTCAGCACGGTCGTCAGGGTGTCGACCGACCACTCGATCGCCGAACCGATCCCGTCGAACAGCCACGACAGGTTGTCGGTGCACCAGCTCACCAGGTTGTCGAACCACTCTCCGACGGGTACCCGGGGCAGGTCGATCGCATCACTCACCGTCGCCGCCCTCCTTCGCCATCGCGAGTTCCGGCTCCTGCTCGACCACGTCCTCCACGTGCGCGTTGATCGCGCCGAGCGCCGCCAGCAGCGTCACCCGCGGGATCACGCCCAGCAGCGTCCCGTCCTCGTCCGCGACCGGGACCGGCAGGTCGCTCTCGGCGACCCGGACGAACAGGTCGGCGACCGGGGTGTCCGGCGCCACCGGCTCCGGGTCCTCCGGGTCGATC
The DNA here is from genome assembly GCF_040643275.1 of Spirillospora sp. NPDC047418. Classification (NCBI taxonomy): domain Bacteria; kingdom Bacillati; phylum Actinomycetota; class Actinomycetes; order Streptosporangiales; family Thermomonosporaceae; genus Spirillospora; species Spirillospora sp. NPDC047418. The sequence goes on along the minus strand of NZ_JBEYTW010000078.1, from coordinate 6,006 downwards.
AGCCCGTCGAGCGTCTGGACGTTCTCCTGCACCGCGTCCGCGATCAGCGTGGCGCGGACCCGGCCGACGAGCTTGCGGTCGCGTCCGATGACGAACGCGGCCGACGTCTGGTGCTCGCGCATCGTCCGCAGCGCCGTCCGCGGGCCCGTGGACGCCAGCACCGTGACCAGCGGCTTCTCCATGACCGACGACGCGGTCAGCACCCTGGTGCGGTCCACGTCCGCGACGAACTGGGCAACATAGTCGTTCGCCGGGTCGGTCAGGATCTCCTCGGCGGTGCCGATCTGCACGATCCGGCCCTCGCGCATCACCGCGATGCGGTCTCCTATGCGCATGGCCTCGTTCAGGTCGTGCGTGATGAAGACGATCGTCTTCCCGAAGCGCCCCTGCAGATCGAGGAGCAGGTCCTGGACCTCCCTGCGGATCAGCGGGTCCAGCGCGCTGAACGCCTCGTCCATCAAGATGATGTCGGTCCCGGAAGCGAGCGCCCTCGCCAGCCCGACGCGCTGCTGCATACCGCCCGACAACTGGCCGGGAAGCATGTCCTCCCAGCCCTCAAGACCTACGAGACCCAGGAACTCCCGGGCCTTCTTCTCACGTTCTTCCTTCGGGACGCCGCGGACCTCGAGCCCATACGCGGCGTTGGCCAGAACCGTCCGGTGAGGGAACAACGCGAAGTGCTGGAAGACCATACTGATCTTGTTCTGCCGAAGCGTTCGCAGCGCCTTCGGCGACATCTTCGCGATGTCCTGCCCGTCGATCTCGACGCTCCCGGACGTAACCCCGAGCAGCCCGTTCAGCATCCGGATCAGGGTCGACTTACCCGACCCCGACAGGCCCATGACCACGAAGATCTCGCCCTCGCGGACCTCGAACGAGGCGTCCACCACGGCAGGTGTGACCCCGAGGTCGCGGATCGCCGCCAACTCGGCGCCCGCCTTCAGTTTCCGTTGTGCCTCTGCCGTCTTGCGACCGAAGAGCTTGGTGACGCTTTCCGCGCGGAGTACTGACACGATCTCCTTCCGGGTTCCCACGTCGAAGCGCGGAAACGGGTCGCCCTGAGCGCCTGGGCCTCAAAAGAGGCTGTCAACCGGACGCCGTACCTGTGCGTCACCCGAAACTACCCGCCCAGAGAACATGTTTCATCTTTTGGGTGTTCTCATCACATTCAGGTAACGAATGAGCTACACCTTTGTCCGGTGGAAGCTCAGATACGACCGCGACGGCGTCGGCCCCCGCTGGTTCTGGTACCGCGACCCGTACTTCGCCGACCCGTACGGGTACTCCGCCGGCGAACTCGTCCGGAACAGGCACATCTGCCCGATCTTCATCCCCGGCCACAACTTGATCGGCAACGTCGCCACGTTCGACAGCTCCAACGTCACGTGACCGCCGAACCCGGGATCGATCCACCCGGCCGTCGAGTGCGTCAGCAACCCGAGCCGCCCGAGCGAACTCTTCCCCTCCAACCGCGCCGCGAGATTGTCCGGCAGCCCGAACACCTCGTACGTCGACGCCAGCACGAACTCCCCCGGATGCAGGACGAACGCCTCGTCGGCCTCGACCTCCACCAGCCGCGTCAGATCCGGCTGCTCCACAGCCGGATCGATGTGCGGATACTTGTGGTTCTCGAACACCCGGAAGTACCGGTCCAGCCGCACGTCGACACTGGACGGCTGAACCATGCCCGGCTCATACGGGTCGATCTTCACCCGCCCAGACTCGAGCTCGGCCCTGATGTCACGATCGGAGAGCAGCACCCCGAAACGCTATCCCACCCCACACCCACACCCACGATCCGGTACAGTAACTCCGACATGGGGCGCCCACCGCCCCCACGCGGGTGTAGTTCAATGGCAGAACTTCAGCTTCCCAAGCTGACAGCGCGGGTTCGATTCCCGTCACCCGCTCCACCGTTCCCCCAGGTCAGAGGCTTGACGGCCTCCTAGTGATCTTGTTTCAAGATCACGTGTCAATCAGATGTCAATGAGACCCGATGTGATCATGTGGCATGTGATGCCATGTCGGCGGTCTCGGCGGACCACCTGAACCCACCAAAGTGGACATCCGCGTCGCACGGCTCCCCGCTGCTGGTTGTCAGACTCCGAGGCCTGTCGGCTTCGGCGCGCTTGATGCTGGATGGCGTGCGGCTCAGGTGATCAGGAGGCCTGCGCGTCCGGCCAGGCGCCACACGGCACGTCCGCAACCGGCACCACGCGCTAACAGCGTCCGCCTGCCAAGAGCCGGTCGAGCAGGCTCCTTCTCCGTGGCTTCGAACTCTTCGCTGGTGACGACACCGGCGTTCACGGAGCTCACTGAGCCGCTTGAGCAATGCCATGACCGCCTCAGACATGGCGCGGCCTGAGCCGAGGGTGTCGCCTGCAGAGTGTTTGGCTGGGGCACCACCGGTGGAAAGGCGTATCCGTCAGTGGTGCCACGTGCGTACCGAGATCCCGCTGCTCGTCGAGCCGCCGCTGATGCAAAGCCGCCCGCAGACGGCGCACTACCTGGTTGATCAGTCCGCGGACCTGCACTGCATGGAGTCGAACACCGCGGTCTCGTGTGGGTCACCGGGCTGGATGATGGACACCTAGGACGTTCCCCGATCTTCTGCGTCTTCTGCAGCAGGGGCCTGCGACACATCCATATCTGGATGTGATGAGCGGGCATCGGGCCTGCCTGGCGCCCCCCGATCCCGCTGGTCTCGAAGTACAGGAAGTGGTGATGAGCCGATAGTGCAGCGTGAACCGCTCGCCGGTGGCGCGGACGGTGGCGTTGCTGGAGTCGCCCTCCCAAAGATGCGTCCCTGACCGGAGCGGATCGTCGTCGGCTACCTGTTCGTGCGCGGCCCTGTTGAGGGGGCGAGTAGGGCGCTGGCGTTAATGAAGGTGTAGACGTACCACTAGTTCGTGCCTCGCCTATGGCGCCGCCGGCCGACCGGCCCGTCGGGTCGCTGAAGGACAAGATCCGTGCCCTGACGCAGGCTGTCGAAACAGCGTCTCAGGCCCGCATTGATCAAGCTCAACGCCCAGCCGCACCTGACAGCAGGCAGAAACTGTGGAGAGCCCATTGCCGAGAGATCAGCAGGGCGGGTTCGGCGAGCGGTTTCGGGAAACGGACCAGGAGCAAGCCCGGCACCGGGCCGCAGGCCGACTCAACCACGAAGGACATTCCGTTGCGAACCCTCGTAGGGGCGATGAGGACCGCTTCGTGTTGACGTCCAAGCAGTGGGCCGACGCGTTGCGAACCCTCGTAGGGGCGATGAGGACAGCACGAGGAGTACGGGGAGGAGGCCGCGGCCGTCGGGTTGCGAACCCTCGCAGGGGCGATGAGGACAGGTCGAGTTCGCCGAGTTCATCGAGGACCACCTGTTGCGAACCCTCGTAGAAGCGATGAGGACCTGTACGGCGAGCCGGACGCCGACGGCGTGTACGTTGCAAACCCTCGTAGGGGCGATGAGGACGGGATTGGAAAGAGAGCCAGGGCGACGACGGCCGCCGCACGTTGCGAACCCTCGTAGGGGCGATGAGGACGCGTCGTCCTCCCGGACGACATGACCAGGGGCCTGACGTTGCGAACCCTCGTAGGGGCGATGAAGACACCTTCCCGACCGCGCTGATCGCGGCGTGCTGCATGTTGCGAACCCTCGTAGGGGCGATGAGGACAGGTCATGATGCGCAAGCTCCCCATCGTCCGGCCGGGGTTGCGAACCCTCGTAGGGGCGATGAGGACCGGCGGCCCACCCGCCCGATCCCGCTGGAGCTTCAGCGCGTTGCGAACCCTCGTAGGGGCGATGAGGACCGCAGGCCCTCCCCAGCCACCGGCCTCCGTCCGCACGTTGCGAACCCTCGTAGGGGCGATGAGGACCGCTGCGTCTGCGCACCATGACCACCGCGGAGATGTTGCGAACCCTCGTAGGGGCGATGAGGACATGGTCGACCGGGTCACCGCCGCGACCCTGTCGGCCACGTTGCGAACCCTCGTAGGGGCGATGAGGACGGCGGCCCCCGCCTCTCGGGTGACGGTGACGATCAGTTGCGAACCCTCGTAGGGGCGATGAGGACGCTATCTGAACCAACTGGCCGAGGTACGCCAGCGCATGTTGCGAACCCTCGTAGGGGCGATGAGGACCAGTACATCGTGGCGATCGGCCGGTGGAACGACACCTCGTTGCGAACCCTCGTAGGGGCGATGAGGACTCGCGCGCCGCGCGCATCTGACCGGCCCGGACGGGAGTTGCGAACCCTCGTAGGGGCGATGAGGACAACGGGGAACCCGCCAGCTAACTCAGATACCCCAGTAGTTGCGAACCCTCGTAGGGGCGATGAGGACCCCAGGGTAAAGCCGCAGGTGCGCAGGGGGAAGAAGGACCGGTCGGAAGCGAACTTTGCAGCGATCCGTCGGTTGTGCAGTCGACCCCGGCGTGTCGCTGAAATTTTCTTGATCAACGTGTGCATGGCTCGGGTCGTTGAGGAGGCGCGTGAGGCCGGTCGAGTTTCGTGGGCGGCTTCCGTACCGCTCCGCCTCGGGGGCTCAGCCGACCTCAACCACTTAGCTGGAGTATGCCTGACGATGCACGTGGCAGCACAGCGCAAACCGATCTGGTCGCGCATTGTCCAGCACATCGCCCTGGAGCTTCTGTGCACAACCTCCTCCGTCCATCGGTTGGGGGCATGAGAGCAAAGTTGCGTAGCGAACTTCGGGATGGTTCGAAGAGATGCGTCAGTGATGGGATGCCGAAGCCCCCGTGGGCACGGGTGGCTTCCGGCGCGGCCGGGGTTGATCCCCACGACCTCGGCGCTCGGCCATGATGCCGGGCTCAGGCTGATGGAACTGGCGGCTTAAGGAGAGGGAGTTCCCGGTACTCCGGTTCTTGCTAGAGCACGGATGATTCCCTGGGCGGACTGAATGTGGGACTCCTTGGGCGAGTCGGAGAGTCAGGATTACGCGCAGAAACGTGAGTCGCTGGCTACGGGCCTTACGATGTCCGAGCACTTGCTCAGAACCGACGCCAAACCCGCAGGCGTCAGCATCGGTGAGATCGTCCTATCGCGACGCTGACTCCGACAATTTCTACTGGAGCACTGATGTGTCTGGACGCCCTTGCCTGTGTCTACAGCAGTATCGGGAACCGTAGCGGCATCGCGTGGAGCACGTCCTCCGGTCAAGCCAATGACCGATCCTGAGACGTATGCGCGACGCATCCGCGCCCGTCCCTACGGCCCGCGCGAGTTGGTGGGGGGTGGAGTCGTCGCCTGGTTCCATGGGCCGTTCGCCGTAATGACCTTGACAGACGGCGAGACGGCCATCACTGTTCGCATCGACCTCGACACGCCCTCGCTCAGTGCTGACCTTCTTCAGTTGTTCAAGGCTGCGAGAGGCAGGACGGTTGCATGCCTGCCGCAGGCCGACCGGCTGGTTGCAGAACGGTTGATCGGTGATGACATCCCTGTCGTCGTGCGCCGGTTTGTGGTACAGCCAGTGACAGAGGGCACTTCACTCACCCTGAGCGTGACCGACTTGGAGGTGAGCGTGACGTTAAGCGTGCGCGACACCGGTCGGCTCGCCACGGAGATCCGCCGGTGGATAAGCGTGTAGTGATCAAGGGATCACTGAGCGGCCGTGACGGTGGTCACTGCATCGACCACTCGATCCGTCCACTCCACGCCCGCGGTGGCCACCAGGACTGCGAGGCGACGCACCATGCGAGCCGCCCGCTCCGAGGTGATGCCCAACCTCTGGGTGGCCATGGCAACCGGATCCGTGTGCCGCCCGGCACCTATCGCGCAAACGGCGGCGATGACTTCTCGGTAGGACTCACGGCGTGCTGCACACGGCTTGGGCTCATCCGCGCGGGCAGACAGCAGGCGAGCCAACGTCGCTCGTGCCTGATCTTGTTTGGCGGCCCTAGCCTCGGGCTTTCACTGGACGGCGGGTCGGGAGTGACCGTTTGGACAAGAAAAGTGCCCTCGAGCTGGGAGGATAGGGCTTGTCGAAGGTCCTGTC